>JAIPFY010000027.1 GCA_021736385.1 Spirochaetia bacterium
CCAACAAAGGGACTTCCTCTCCACTCCTCCTGTAGGGACACTCCTTCCCTGTTACTAGTTCTTCCATTAAACCACATCAAAAACTCCAGGGAAATATTCATTTGAGGTTTCATTGGGAATTTTCATATTCGGGTTAGTTGATTGTATCCAAAATGGCTTTTGAGGCATGACAGATTGAGAAATCCGTCGTATACTGCTGCACATCATACCCAAGTCGTCTCTGATCCATGTACTATCCGATTAAAGCCCCATCTACCATAGGAGAACGTATGTTCAATATAGATACGAATTCGATGATGAGCACCCTGTTCATCATCCAGGTCCTGTTCGCTTTCGTCATGTTCCGTACCTGGCTGCGCACCCGATCCCATCTGAGAGGTCTTGGCTATGTCGTCCTGACCCTGGTCTTCAACGCTGCAGGCAGGATGATGTATCTGCTTTCCACCGATGGCAGCAGACCCCTGGTCCTCCTGTTGTCCATCGTGCTGCTGAGCACCGGGGCCGTGCTCTTCTACATCGGACTTGCCTCCTTCATCGGCAGGAGACCGAGGTTCCTGCTGCTTGCCATCTGGTTCGTCCTGGTCAATACCATCCCGGTCCTGCTGCGCTACCTCTATCCGGAATCACCGGTCTTTTTGCTCTCAGCAGATATCGGGAACGTCCTGATCGGTATGCTCTATATCGAACTGCTCAGACATGCAGCACATACCTGGTTCCATCCCCGTTTCCGCATCATCACCCTGCTCTACATCCTCTACACGAGTATCTTCATCATACACAGCTCCAACCTCATCTCCTTCATCATAGAAGGTGTCGCTGCCGCTGATGCGATCAGCTCTCCCATACGAATGATCACCACTGCATTCTCCACCTTCCTGCTGTTCGCCATCAACTTCTCCATGCTCAATCTGGTGAACGAGTATCTTCTGCATGAACTCGAATCCTCCACGTCAGGGACGATCGATCAGCTGAAGGAACGCGTTGATACCGATGCCCTCACCGGGGCTGCAAGCAGAGTCACCATGGAGATGAGGATCGATGAGGCAGTAGCACGGGCTTCAAAAGGTTCCGGTCTCAGCGCATTCTCAGTGATGATCCTCGATATCGATGACTTCAAACAGGTGAATGACAACCATGGCCATAATGCCGGTGATCAGGTGCTCAAAGAAACAGTGGAGCTGGTGACCCAGCAGATCAGGGATCAGGATATCATCGGACGATGGGGCGGTGATGAGTTCATCATCATCGTGTACAACCTCTCTTCCGCATCGCTGAAGATGGTCTGCAGCAGGATCATCGATCGTATCGCCCAGAAGGCAGCCCATGACCCGCGCATGAGTACCGTCAGTATCGGCTATACCTCCTACCTCCCCGGAGACGATGCCAAGAGCCTGATAAAACGGGCTGATGAGCAGCTCTACAAGGCAAAACGCTCCGGTAAGAACCAAGCGATAGGGACCACCTCCTTCTTGAGGAGCGAGAAGGCAGAACTCCCCGGGTAGTGCACCGCCGGGGCGGTCCTCAGAACAGCTCCAGGACACCCGGGGGGATGAGATCTTCGGTCCAACAGCCCTGTTCGAAGATCAGTCCACCCTGCAGGAATACCACCTCAGAGCACCTGCTCACCCTTGATGCTATCGTGTTGCAGACTATATATTTCTTTATCACTCACCATTACATTCTCAGCACTTTCATGCTATACTATATTCAGTCAGACACCGTTGATGAGCGCAGTCGCTGAGGATGATCAAGAGCAGGGCTCTGCATATATCTCTTAGCTATACGAGACTGCTCTTTCATCCTTCTTATACGGTAGGTCTGCAGTCTTTCACTGCAGACGATACATGCTTTTCAGCTGAAATAACCAATATGTTCCCCTAATTCACATTCTGTCCCTGAGTCTCCAACGACTCAGGGACTCTTTATATCTCATGCGATACCGATCTCGAGTACAAGAGAAATCAGTCCTGTCTTGACTTGACGGCACCGGGAAGTTGTACTATAGTATTATTGTACTAATGGTTTAGTACAATAGGACAAAGGAGTGCATCAGCAGTGACTGACATAGGATTGAAGAGACTCGAATTCAGCCTCGATGCAAAGAGCGGTGTCCCCTACTACAAGCAGATCATCCTGCAGGTGGAGATGGCCATAGCCGACAGACGGCTGGGTCAGGGAGATCAGCTCCCGACTGTCAGGAGTCTTGCAGTGGATCTTCAGATCAATCCGAACACGGTCGCCAGAGCCTATAACGAGCTCGAGATCCGTGGGATCGTCACGACACAGCAGGGTACCGGGACCTTCATCAGTGATAAGCAGATAGAACTGGACCATGTGAAGAGAGAGCAGATGCTCACAGAGATCACCAGGGCATTCATCACCAAAGCGAACTCCTATGGATTCACCATAGATGAGCTCATCGACTATCTTCAGGAGATAGGTCCTGAATATGAACGATAGAGAGGGGAGATCATACATATGAATATATTCCAGCAGAAATCCGAGAGGATCAAGAACATCCAGAAGAAGGGACTGGCAAAGGATTTCGGGTTCAATGCCATTTCGTTCCTGATCCTCGGGATCTTCATCATCGGGGGTATCAGCCTGCAGTTCGGGCTCTACCCTGCTTCTGAGATCGAGAGTGTCGTAGGGATCACCGTCGGCCTCCTGGTTGCCGGGGCGGTCGCAGCAGGACTGCCGATGTGGATGCTGCTCATCCAGCTGATCATCATCCTCTGGGTCGGTGTGATGGCCAAGCTCGATCTGACCTATATCCCCATGGCCCTGAGCGGATCGCTCGGTCTGCTTCTGGCTGCTTCGTTCCAGCTGATCTACCAGTGGGACAAGGTGGTGATCCTCCGGCTTGGGAAGTTCAGGAAGGTCCATGGACCGGGACTCTTCTTGCTCATCCCCTTCATCGACCGCATCGCCGCGTTCGTGGATACCAGGATCAGAGCAACAGACTTCAGTGCGGAGAAGACCATCACCAAAGACACGGTGCCCGTCCATGTCGATGCTCTTGCCTTCTGGATGATCTGGGATGCGAAGCAGGCAGTCCTGGAAGTGGAGAACTACGTAGAGGCGGTCATCCTCTCTGCACAGACCGCACTCCGTGATGCGATCGGCCGGCACAATCTGAGTTCTCTACTGTCAGAGCGCGATGATCTGGGCAAGGAGATCCAGCAGATCCTCGATCGTAAGACCAACCCCTGGGGAGTGACCATCCTCTCGATCGAGATCACCGATATCATCATCCCCAAAGAGCTGGAGAACGCCATGAGCAAGCAGGCGCAGGCTGAACGTGAACGTCAGTCGAGGGTGATCCTCAGCACCGCTGAGGTGGAGATCGCCCAGATGTTCGAAGAGGCTGCAGTACGGTATGACCGGAGCCCCACAGCCCTGCAGCTGAGGGCCATGAATATGGTATATGAGGGGATCAGACAGAACAGCTCGCTCATGCTCATGCCCTCCTCCGCCCTTGATAACATGAATCTCGGGGCAGTGATGGGGACGGCTGCATTTCAGAAGATGCATGAAGCAGAGTCAGAGCGGAACAAGAAGAGCATCGAGACCAAGGACACTCCACAGGAGGGGTCTGATGATACACATAGAGCTGATACCACACATGAGGGAGGAGATCAATGATCAGTATTGACCAGGCCGTACGCAACTATCAGGCAGGGGAGACCGTAGTGAGAGCACTTCGGGGCGTGTCTCTGGATATAGAGCAGGGAGAGTTCATCTCCATCGCAGGACCTTCGGGGTCGGGCAAGACCACCCTGCTGAACCTCATCGGCTGTATCGATGCCCTCGACGGGGGAGAGATCACCATCAATGGAGAGGCAGTCTCATCCATGAACAAGAAGTCCAAGACAGACTTCAGAAGGATCAATCTGGGCTTCATCTTCCAGACCTACAATCTGATCCCGGTGCTCACCGCATATGAGAACGTATCCTTCGTCCTCTCTCTGCTGGACCTCCCTGAACAGGAGGTACGGGAACGGACGATGGGGCTGCTCAAAGAGGTAGGACTGGAGGGCATGGAGCATCGAAGACCTTCACGGCTCTCCGGTGGGCAGCAGCAGCGTGTGGCGATCGCACGGGCGCTGATCAAGAACCCTCAGGTGGTCCTCGCCGATGAACCGACAGCCAACCTCGATTCGGAGACCGGAGAGGAGATCCTGAAGCTGATGAAGGAGATGAACAGAAGACACCATACCACCTTCATCTTCTCGACCCACGACAAAATGGTCATGGAGTATGCAGAACGTCTGGTCATGCTTCACGACGGACAGATCATCAGCGATGAGAGGAGGCAGTGATGAAGTTTCTCATCTCACTGGCTTTCAAGAACCTCACCCGATACAAACGCAGGACCATCATCACCGCTCTGGCTATCGCCATCGGTATCGCCATGTACATCTTCATCGATGCGATGCTCATGGGAGCAGAGTATGAGTCGGTCAGGAACCTGAAATGGTATGAGACCGCATCTGCCAGGATCCTCGACGATGAGTACTGGGAAGAACGGTATCAGTATCCACTGGATCTGAACATCAGCGATCCTGACCCCATTCTCGAACGGCTCGAGGCAGAGGGGATCACCGCATCGAAGAGAATCGTGTTCACCGGCGATATGATCCTCAGCAGGGCGGAGTTCGGTGAGGACGGCAACATCCCGGTGAGGGTCACCGCCATCGATCCCTCACGCGACTTCGATGTGTTCCACTTCGGCGATACCCTCATCGAAGGGCGATTCCTCGAAGAGGATGAGGAGGCGATCCTGATCGGTTCCTGGTTCGCCGAAGATATCGGGGCATCAGTGGGGAACTGGGTCACCATCATCACCCGGGGCAACGGAGGGTTCTATGAAGCGATCGATCTGCAGATCGTGGGTATCCTCAACTGTCCCAACCCGAATGTCAACAGGACGCTGATCATGATGCCCATCAAGACGGCAGATTACTACCTTGCCATGGATGGTGCTGCGACGGAGATCAACATACGGCTTCCCGATCAGGCTGAGGTGGAACAGGAGATCGCTACCATTCAGGGACTCCTGAACGGCAACGGCATCACCGTCATGAGCTGGGAGACCATGGCCAAGGATTATCTGGCGATCGCTGAGGCAAAACGCGGGGGGACCGGCATGATCCTCTTTCTCATCTTCATCATCGCAGCGGTCGGCATCTCGAACACCATGCTCATGGCGATCTTCGAACGGATCAGAGAGCTGGGTATGATGCGCTCACTGGGCATGTCCGACATGAAGATCCGCATCGCCTTCATGCTCGAAGCCGCAGGCATCGGACTCATCGGGTCTACCATCGGGGTGATCATCGGGGTCATAGCGAACTACTGGATCATCAACGTCGGGATCGACTTCGGCTTCCTGATGCGTGAGATGGATATCGGATACCGTATCCAGAGCATCTTCCGCGGCACCTGGAATCCCGGGACCATCGCGGTGGCATTCTTTGCCGGCATCCTCATATCCACCGTTGTGGCATATCTGCCGACGAACCGGGCACTGAAGATGGACATCCCTTCATGCCTGAGGCACCAGTGACAGGAGGACCACAGATGACCACACGACTGATGAAGACCGCATTGAGGAACATCACCCGTAATATGAGACGATCACTGCTCTCGGGTATCGCCATCGCCGTTGCTGCGATGAGCATCGTGCTGCTCTTTTCCCTGATCGGCGGCATGCGGGCCGATATGGAGACGAACCTGAAGGATTTCTACTCGGGTTCGGTACAGCTGCAGCACGCAGACTATGAAGAGTTCGAACGCTATAATCCGGTACATCTGACCGTACCGTATCAGGAGATCACCGAGGTCCTCGATACCATCGACGGGATCACCACCTATGTCCCGAGGACCACCTTCCCCTCCAGCCTCTATATCGATGAGACGACCAACGGGGCGATCGGTGTGGGGGTGGACTTCGCACAGGAGGCACGCTATCACGATGTGGAGGCGATCGTACATGAAGGGCGTCTGCCCAGCTCAGGTAAGAACGAGATCATCATGGGAGGCAATCTCGCTCAGGATCTGCATCTGAAGATCGGGGATCAGGTGACGATCCTCTCGACTACCGCAGCACGGGGGACCAATGCCATCACCATGGAGATCGTGGGGATCGCAGCCTTCCCGGTCGGAGCGATGAACACCTCGACCTTCTGGGCCCCTCTGGACCGCGTCCAGTACTTCCTGCGGATGGATGCCCAGGTACAGCGGATCCTGATCAAGACCGAAGAGGGCGTACAGGAACAGCAGCTTGCTGCAACGATCGCTCAGGAGCTCAGCAGTCGCACGGGAGAGACCTATGACGTGCGTTCCTGGAAACAGATCAATCTCATGTACTCGTTCATCGAGCTCGCCCAGCTGATCTACTACTTCGTCGGCGTCTTCTTCTTCCTGCTCGGGAGCACCGTCATCATCAATACCACCATGATGGTGATCTTCGAACGCATGAGGGAGATCGGTACGCTCGCAGCACTGGGCATGCACGGGAAGGAGCTGGTCCGCCTCTTCTTCCTCGAGGGAGCGTTCATCGCCACCATCGGATCGTTCGTCGGGGTACTCGCCGGGGTGGGGATCACCTCCTACCTCTCCCGGGTGGGGATAGACTTCACCGATGCCCTCTCAGGTATGGACTTCGAGATATCCTCGGTCCTCTATCCACAGCTGAATGTGTGGATAACCTTCTTCGTCTTCTTCTATTCTGTTGCCATCGCCTCCCTCGCTACCCTGCTGCCCTCGAAGAGGGCAGCGAAGATCGAGCCTGTCGAGGCTCTGCGTTATATCTAGAACCGATCATATAGGAGTCAGTCAGTATGCGAACGAAACGAACACAGAAACTACTATCGTTGCTGGTCATGATATGTCTCATCCCCTCCTCGCTGGCAGCGATGAGCGCAGAGGAGATCATACGAAAGACAGACGAGATGCAGACCTTCGATACAGCGATCACCGAAGGGGAGCTGCAGATCACCGATCGATTCGGTACCAAGATCAGTACCTTCATCGCCTGGTCCCGGGGCAGTGAGGAATCACTGATCGAGTTCACCAGTACCGCAGAACGGGGACAGAAGATCCTCAGGACCGTGGATTCCATCTATCTCTACTACCCCGATGCCCAGGAGCTGATCAGGATGCAGGGTGCAGCACTCAGACAGGGCATGCTGGGTTCTGATGTCTCATATGAGGACATGACCGGCGATAACGACCGTCTCAGCCAGTATGAGGTGGTACTCGACGGGGAGCAGGTGATCGGCGACCGGATGTGCTACAAACTCTCGCTGACTGCGACCACCCGGTCTGTGCCGTATCCCAAAGAGACCATCTGGATCGACAAGGAACACTTCATCGTCCTCAAGGGAGAGTACTCCACGAAATCAGGCAGGCTGATCAAGGAGATCGATGTCCTTGAGACCGGCAGATTCGATGATCTGGTACTCGCTACCACCACCCGGATCTCTGATACGATGAAAGCGGATTCCCAGACGCTGATGATCATCAGGGAGCTGCAGGTGAATGTCCCCATCGATTCACGGATCTTCTCACTCGATGAACTGTCCTGGTAGGGGGGAAGAGTATGAACATGCGTCGCAGCTGTATGCTCCTGATCCTTCTGCTCTTCAGTGCGGCAGCACTTCCGGCAGAGGGGGATCTCACGATGGATCTCTCTCTGTTCAACACGGTGGTGCGAACTTCGAACACTGACTGGTCCTACAGGATTGCCGGTGCAGGAACAGCCTCGTTCAAGTCCAGCGGCAACCGGGATGTCAAGAGTGAGGTAGCCCTCGATATCATCTTCCCGGATCTGCCGCTCTCAGCTCTGGGTGAATCGATCCCCCCAGCCTACAGCGCTCTCTCCCTTGCGCTGATCTCCCTCGATAAGGCGTACATCAAGGTACGTTTCCCCTCCTTTCGCCTGACTGCCGGCAAGAGCCGTCTGAGCTGGGGGGACGGGTTCGTGTTCAACTCCGGGGACATCCTCTCCGGCAGTACCGATACCGATGTCGATCTTACCACCTCGGAGGTACGTGACGAGACCTACTGGCTATCGAGTGTACAGATCCCGCTTGAGAACTTCTCGTTCCTCGAAGCGGTGGTACTTCCTCAGGCAGGGACCGGCGAGCTCATCGGGATCGCTGCGGGGGGCAGGGTCTATGCCACGATCGATACGATCAAGCTGGAATCGGGGTATCTCTATCGCGGCAGTGATCAGTCACATACCGCCTACGTGACGATGCAGGGGAACTTCGGGCCCGACTGGTATGCAGCGAGTGCCCTCACCCTCCCTTCGAGCACCGACATCCAAGAGCTGCGTGACGGGGCACAGGAGTCCTGGAATCTCAGTGCGGGGCTCTTCACGATCCATCAGATCGACCGGATACGCACGATGACCCTCAGGCTCGAGAGTCTGATCAGGCCGTATGCCTCCTGGGTCGAACAGGATACTGCACAGGCATCCTACGGGCTCTACCTCTATCCCGAGATCGGGTATACTCCCTCTGATACGGTGAGTCTCTCCCTGCGGTCGATCATCTCACCGATCGATCTCAGTGCCGCTACCACCATCGGGGGCAGCTGGAATGTCTTTCAGAGTCTCTCTGTACTCGGGTATCTGACAGTTCAGGCCGGAGATGCGAATGATCTGTTCTCCTGGGAGGGGCCTCAGAGCCTTGCACTGATGCTCGGCTGCAGTTTCATCTATTAAGAGAGAACGGACGGCAGAGGGCTTGCAGTCACCCGACGGCAGGCCCTCTGCTTCTGTGTCCAGGCACCTAAGGCCGTACTGCCCTCAATCCATCACCACCTTCTGCCGTTCATAGTCCACTCCTGCTGCCTGCAGCTTCTCAGTGAGATCCTGAAGGCACTCTCTCAGACCTGCAGCGGTGGCTGCCTCACTCCTGATCGTCAGATGCGGCTGGGTGTTTGAGGCTCTGAGCATCCAGAACCCATCTGCACAGGTGACCCGCAGGCCGTCTATGGAGATGAAGGGACGTCCCTGCCTGCTCAGGGTTTCTGTGATGAGCTCCAGGGTCCTGCTGCTCTGCAGGGTGGATTGGGGGATGCGTATCTCTCCGCTGTCATGGTAGATCGGCATGCGCTCTCTCAGGTCCGACAGTGATCCTGATGCATCACTGAGCAGATTGAGCAGCTTCACCGCTGAGAACAGCCCGTCATCATAGCCGTTGTTCTCTTCAAAGAAGATGTGTCCGCTGGTCTCTCCTGCCAGCGGTATGTGCTCTCTCCACATCCGTTCCTTCTGGTTGGTATGACCCACTTTCCACATGATGGCATGTCCCCCGCAGCTGGCCACTTCATCATAGAAGAGTTTGCCTGCCTTCACCTCAGACATCACCGTAGACCCGGGTCTGCGACCCAGCAGGTCCCGGGCATAGAGACTCAGCAGCTGATCACCACTGAGGATCACCGCCTGATCATCCACGACCCCGATACGGTCCCCGTCCCCATCGAAGGCTATGCCGGCATCAGCACCTGTGGTACGTACCGCCTCCTGCAGCATCCTCATGTTCACCTTCAGGCTGGGGTCCGGGTGATGGTTGGGAAAGCTGCCGTCGACCTCCCCGCAGATGATCCGGTGGGTACCCGGGAGCCTGTCGGTCAGCAGTTGCAGCACCGCAGCAGCGGCACCGTTTCCCGGGTCCCACACGATGCTGGGATTGAAGTCAGGATCGACGGTGAGAAAGGAGAGCAGGTATGTGATATACTCCCTGGTGATCGATCGATCGGTCCTCACTCCCTTCCCGCTGCAGTAGGTGCCATCCTCGCAGATCCGTGCGAGATCGGTGATGCTGCTCCCATGGAAGAGACCGTCACTGAGAACGAACTTACAGCCGTTATACTGTGCGGGATTGTGGCTTGCGGTGATCATGATCCCTGCATCAGCGTGCAGGTATGCTACTGCATAATAGACTGCAGGGGTCGGGACCAGAGAGATGACCGTGACATCGATGCCTGCATCCAGCAGACCAGCAACGGCTGCTTCTGCGAGGGATACCGAGCTCTCTCTGCCGTCATACCCGGCGATGCAGCTCTGCTTGCCCATCTGTTTGAGCATCGTGCCGAAGGCTCTGCCGATCGCATAGAGGTCATGTCCACTCAGCTGCTGTGTGACTATCCCGCGTACATCACATGCTTTGAGGATCTCCGGGTTCAGTACTCTCGAGCTGCTCTCATACCGTTCGCTGTTCATGCTGTGCTCCTTTTCGTCTTGTGCTATGCTTTTGCTTTCATCGCGACTTCAGGCTGCGGGCCCCGGGCTTGGTCAGGATCGTGGCACCGGGCTGTCGGTACTATGGGCTGTCTTCCGGGGATCCTCCGCCGGGATCCGCACCGTGAAGCAGGTCCCCCTGCCTCTGGTGCTGGTGACATCGATCGTACCACCGAACTCTTTGACCAGGCGCTGCGTGATCGCAAGCCCCAGTCCTGTGCCGGGGACCCTGCTGTTTCGCGACTTGTCTGCCCGGTAGAACCGTTCGAAGATCCTCGGCAGGTCTTCCGGTGCCATACCGCTGCCGTGGTCTTCCACCTCGATGATCAGCTGCTGTTCTCTGGTATGGACCCTGATGAGGATCTCATCAAGATCAGGGGCATACTTGACTGCATTATCGTAGATGTTGAAGATCATCTGTCTGAACCAGCCCGGTCTGCCGTAGAGCTGGGGAACAGCCCCTTCGGTGGAGATGATCGTTCGTATGCCCCGCCTCTGTGTCACCTCCGCCAGGGAGGCAGTCAGCTTCTCGATCAGCGGGAGCGGATCGAAGAGCTGCTTCTTCGCAGTGCCCATGGCTCCCTCGATCCGGGAGAGCTTGAGGAGTTCGGAGATGAGGTCCTTCAGCCGATCGGTCTCCATGCTGATCAGAGAGAGGGCCGTCCTCCTGTCCGCATCTTCGAGCAGCTCCCAGGACTGCAGGGTCTCTGCGAACCCGCTGATCACCGTGAGCGGGGTCCGAAGCTCATGTGATACGTTCGATACGAACTCATCCTTGAGTCGTTCGAGATGCCTGATCTGTGTCACATCCCGCAGGATAGCCAGTGCCCCGCAGTGCTCATGCGGTTGATACTTGTTGTACATGACAGCGATATCGACATCGATGATCTTCTTGTCTTCACCCTCAAGCGAGATCACCCTCCCCTGCTGTTCAGCATTCACCAGCTTCATCTGGCTGAGGATCCGTCCGATCAGGCTGCCGGGGTCATGCTCTTGGGTGCTGCCGGTGAATAGTTCTCTGGTGTTCACCTGCAGCAGTCCCTCGGCTTTGGGATTGACCAGAGTGATCTCATTGTCCACACCGACCATGATGATCCCGGTCTTGACCGTGGCGAGCAGCGTATTGATCTTGCTGTATTTCTCATTATCGGTCTCGATCAGCTGCATGTAGCGTTCCTGCAGGGTATTGAAATTCTCTACGAGTTGATGGAGCTCTGGCACGTGTGTGTCGACAGGAAGCGGGGAATGCCCGTCCTTGGGCAGGGACCGGGTATGGGTGAGGAACTTCTGCAGCGGCTTCTGGTACCGGAGCAGCGCTTCAGAGACCAGCAGTGCGGTAAGGGCAGCCAGCAGCAGAGCGAGCAGTACCATGAAGAATAGAAACCCACGCATGAACCCCTCTGTGTGATCGAGGGAGTAACTGTGAGAGACTATCACCTGCTGCTGCCCGAACGTAGAGCTCATGGCTACCGAGACCAGCAGCGCGCCGCGGCTCCGGTCCCGTACGATACTGCTCGATGCGCCATGCTGTTTTGCTTCTGAGATATCGGCATTGAGATACGCCCCCGAGACTTCCTGCATGCCGAGGTGTGAATCGGCAAGCAGACGGAACTGATCATCGACGATGACCACGTGAGCCCCTGTCACCTCTTCCTGTTCCAGTGCGATACGACTGAGCAGAGCGCCATGCTGTTGTGGCATGCGCTCCATCATCTGCAGCGTATGGTACAGGTCAGAGAACCCCTGTTCGATCTGCTGGTCTACGATGATGTTCACCGTATAGAGGAAGAACCCCACAGAGAGCAGGAAGATCAGGAGGATCATCAGGGTGATCATCGATCGCTGTATCGAAACGTGCATCATCTATCTGTCGACTCGATCATATAGCCCTCTCCGCGGATGGTCTGGATCTCGACCCCGCTGATGCCCTGCTGTCCCAGCTTCTTCCGTATATGCCTGATATGGACATCGATGGTCCTGCCCAGTTCGTCAGGACTCTTGTCGAAGATCTCATAGGAGAGGTCCTCGCGCATCACCACCTGTCCGGCATGTCCCATCAACTGCTGCAGGATGCGAAACTCGGTGAGAGTGAGATCGAGTCGCTGATCACCGAAGGTCACCAGATGCCGGCGGGTATCGAGCAGCAGAGGACCCACCGCATAGGTGCTCACATGGAGCGACTTGAGCACCTCTACCTGCCGCAGTGCTGCCTGGATGCGCAGATAGAGTTCCTTCATGTTGAACGGTTTGCTGACGTAATCGTCAGCACCGCCTTCCAATCCGCGTATGCGGTCCTCATCCTCGCTTCTCGCACTGACGATGATCACCGGTATATGGCGGGTCTTCATATCCTGCTTCAGTCGTCTGCAGGTCTCGATCCCATCCATACCCGGCATCATCACATCAAGAAGGATCACATCGACCGGTTCGGTCGCTGCAAGCTGCAGACACTCCTCTCCGGTATAGGCTGCAAGGCTCCTGAGGCCCTGCGTCCTCAGATTCATCTCAAGCAGCTGGACGATATGCTCCTCGTCATCGACGATGAGTATCGTAGGGCTCTGGTCTGTTCGCTCGTTCATCACCTGATCCTCTCTGGAGTGAGTCGTATGTATGCAGAACATTCTATCATACTCCCTGCGATCGAGGTCACCCTACATGAGCTTTCCTGTGGCGATATTCCGTTCGGTCGCCTGATCGAAGAGCACGATATGCTCTGAGGTGAAGGAGATGTTCACCTGCTCCCCCATGGCAAAATCCACACCACCGAAGACCACACAGGTAAGCAGCAGGCCATCCACATCGATCTTGACGATGGTCTCCATGCCCGAGGGAAGCGTCGAGTAGATCTCCCCGGAAAGCGGTCCCTCCTCGGTGATAGCGATGCACTCAGGTCTGATCCCGAGAAAGAGCTTCTGACCCTTTGTGATCGAGAAGCTCGAGGAGGTCGGTACGAAGAGCATGCGTACCTGCTCATTGGAGAGCTTCACCTCATCCAGATTGACACTCTCACCGGATACCTCGATCATGTTGATGTTCGGGGATCCGACGAAGTCTGCGACAAAGACGTTCGAAGGAGTATGATAGACCTCCAGAGGTGGTGCATACTGCTGGAGCAGCCCGTTTCGCAGCAGGCAGATGTTCGTGGAGAGGGTCATGGCCTCCAGCTGATCATGCGTGACATAGACGAAGGTGGAATCGGTCTCTGCATGCAGTCTCTTGAGCTCGGTACGCATCTCCATGCGCAGCTTGGCATCCAGATTACTCAGCGGTTCGTCCATGAAGAGGATCTTCGGTCCGGTCGCCAGTGTACGGGCGATCGCCACACGCTGCTGCTGTCCTCCCGAGAGCTCTGCAGGGTACCGGTCGTGGTACTCCTCGATCCTGAGCATCTCAAGGAGTTCGTAGACACGTGCATGGATGCGCTCCTTGTCCCACTTCATGTTCTCCAGCCCGAATGCGATATTCTTATAGACGGTCATATGAGGCCACAGGGCATAGTTCTGAAACAGGAACCCTACGTTCCTCTTATCGGGGGAGATGTCTATACCCCGTTCTGCAGAGAAGACACATACATCATCGATGTAGATATCGCCCTCTGTCGGGGTCTCCAGTCCAGCGATCATGCGCAAGGTGGTGGTCTTGCCGCAGCCTGAGGGACCGAGCAGGGTGAGGAACTCCCGGTCATCGATCACAAGATTCAAATTATCGACAGCGACTGCCGACCCGAAGCGTTTGGTGATGTTCTTAAGTATGATCTGCGGCATGGTTACTGCCCTCCTATTCCTTTATCGATAGATGCCCCGGTAAGTCTGTTCACTGCGGTGTTGCTCAGCACGACGAACAGCACGATCAGCAGATTGATCGCATTGGCATACTGACTCCAGCCCTTCTCATTGTACTGGAAGAGCATGGTGGTCAGGATCCTGGTAGACGGGGTGACCAGCAGGATGAACAGTGAGAGTTCTCTCATACACGAGATGAAGGGAAGCAGGTACCCTGAGAGGAAGCTCGCCTTCTGGATCGGTATGATGATCCGCAGCATCCTCTTGCCCCAGCCTATCCCCTGGATGGCTGCAGCCTCCTCGATCTCATTGCTCAACTGATGCATCGCCCCGACACTTGCCCGGGATGCGAACGGCAGGTATTTCACCGCACCTACGAGTACCAGCAGTGCGAAGGAACCGTACAGGGGCGGGATGAACCCGCGTCGTACGGCGAACATGGAGAGATAGATCGCCCCGAAGGCCATACTCGGCATCAGATAGGGAAAGAACGCCAGATTGTTGACGAACGCAGAGAGACGGGAGTTCTTCTTCTTCACGATGGCATAGCCTGCCAGGATCCCCATCGATCCTGAGATGAAGGCAACGAGTACTGACAGTCGAAGCGAGTTCCACAGCCCGGTGAAGATGGAGGGGTTACGCAGGATCCCGGGCTCGCCGTTGGCGATCTCCGGTGAACCCGAACCGATCCAGAAGAGCGTGGTGAAGTTATCGAAGGAGTAGTTACCCGGTTCCATGATGAACGATTCAAGCGCGAAGGAGAACAGCGGCACGATACATACCATGCTGATGAGGATCAGCAGCAGATAGGATAACGGCGTGGTCATGCCCCGCAGGTTGATCAGGGAGATGTTGGAACTCTTTCCTGTGATGGTCGTGAAGGATTTTCTCGATCCTACGATGTGGTGATTGATCCCGAGGATGAACACCCCGATGATGATCATCAGCAGTGCCATGATATAGCCGTAGCCTGGGTTCAGACCGTTGAGGGTCCTGTACATCTGGGTGGTCAGTACCTGGTAGCGGACCGAGGTGCCGAGGAAGGCAGGTACCGCGAAGGCACTCATCGCACTGGAGAATACCAGCAGGAAGGTCGAGAGCATGGCAGGGAGCACGATCGGGATCGTGATCTTTCGCATGATCTTGGCTCTGCTCGCTTTCAGGATCAATGCAGCCTCTTCCAGGTTGGCATCCATGTTCCGGAGGATACCGCCTATGAGGATATAGGCGAAGGGGGCATAGTGCAGCCCCAGGACCACGATGATCGGGAATGGCCCGTAGGCAAACCAGTTGGCCGTCTCGATCCCGGTGAGAGCGGTGAAGATCCCCGGAGACCCTCCTACCAGAGAGTTCTGGAAGAAGTTCAGCCATGCCATGGCAAGGGTCCAGGACGGCATGATATAGGGGAAGATGAACAGGGTCGAGAGGATCCCCTTGAATCTGAGGTTGGTCCTCGTCACCAGCCATGCCATCATCCCTCCGAGGGTGATGGCGATGAAGCAGGTGCCGAAGGAGACGACCATGGTGTTGAGGAACGGTTCGTAGAAGATCTTCCTGCTTGCCGAAGAGAAGAGCACCTTGGTCCAGTGGTACAGGGTGAAATCACCCACAGCAGCGCCTTTGACCCGCATCAGTTCCGACTGGTGCACCGTGAACGTATCAAGGATGATCGTGATCATCGGGACGATCGTCAGATACGAGAGGATGATCGCAAGAGATACCAGGATCACGTTGTGCGGTTTCTTGATAAAGGACTTGAACCTGTTTGTATAGTTCACATGCGTTTCCTTGATTGGAGTGGTACGGGAGGAGAACAGACAGGTCCCTGTCCGTTCTGCCTCCCGTCATCGATCAGATGGACATGAAGTCCTAGTAGATGTATTCGTTGAGGAATTCCTCGACTTCAGCACGCTGTTCGAAACAGTAGGCTGGATCCTCTTCCACCAGGATCTCTACCCAGGTGCTCATAGGATAGTCTCCGGGCTGCAGGGGGACGTTCGGATTGGAGGAGTAGGTTCCCATGTCCGATGACCAGGGGGTGAACCCCTCTTCTGTCAGCAGGTATTCGATGAAGAGTTTCGCCGCATTCGGATTCTGTGCGTTCGAGCTCATCAACGCATAGATCGGGTAGTAGAAGCCTGAGAACGGTTTGACATCCATCATCACCTGAAGGGCCAGGTTCTTCGTCTCGGTGTATCGGAGTTTTGAGAATACGAACAGTCCTGCATTACGATCCTTGCCCTGTCCCTTGATCCCGATGCTCTCTGCGGTCTTGGTATCGGAGGTGGTCAGGATCATGTTGTTCTCCAGAGTCCGTTTGATCCATTCGTATCCTGCATTGGGGGTCGTCAGTTCGATCTCCTGACCGAAGTACTCTGCATAGGCATCTGCGATCTGAGCAGCGATCTCGGGTTTTGTCACCATGGTGAGGAAGTTCGCGTTCACACCCTCCTGGAAGGGATTCTTGAACTGGAAGTTCCCTGCCCACTCTTTGGTGGTCACTGCCCAGATATTGTCAATAGCCTGTGAGGAGGCACTCTCGTTGTTATAGATGAACACCTTGTTGATGAATGCGAAAGCCAGAGGATTCTGGAACTCCACCGGGATCACATCTTTCATCGTCGGAGGTACATAGTTGTAGAGGTACTCAAGATTGATCAGCTCCCCCATCACCCGGCCGCCATCCTGTGCAAGGACGAAGTCTGCTCCCTGTGCACCGGTGCTTCCCTCTTTGGAGATCTTCTCGACAAGTTCGAAGTCCTTGAGGTTCGTCGCTTCGACCTTTATGCCGTACTTCTCGGTGAAGGTGGCAGCGGCATTGGCGATACGGCTCGTCACGGCATAGACCACGACCTTGCCCTCTTCCTGTGCAGCTGCAACCAGCTCATCGTGTGTCATAGGTACTTCGGCTGCTGCCGGCTTCGCAGGTGCTGCCTCCTGCTTCCCGCCTGCGAATACCATGGGTACTGCAGTCATCAAGATGATCATCATCAATACAATCGTTCGTAGAGACCTTTTCATGCTGTGCTCCTTGTGTTCGTGCGTCTTCTGTCATCAGAAGTTTTGTTAACTTTTCTTAACATTTACTATGTTAAGGTATCATAACATAGTTGTCAACTAAAAGTTCACTGCACGATTGTACAAGAAGATTTCAGCGCGGTTCGACCCGCAGGATCCCTGAACGGTTCATGACCAGACAGTAGTGGAACAACCGGGGGACCGAGCCCTTGCGATCCTCTTTAAGCGAGGCGATCAGATGTATATGATAGACGCGGTTACCAGAGACTCTCTTACGTTTGCCATCTTCGAGCTTGTAATGGATCTCTTCAGGATCATCCATCTCCTTGAGCCAGTCATCGATACGTATCCTGGTGATCTCCGTGATCGCATCGAGCCGGGAATGGTTCTCCAGCAGCGTCTTACCCTGTACCGAGATCAATCGGTTGTAGTGCATGACATTCTGGGGAGGGAGGATCGATTTGAAGGGGTTGGTCCCCAGATCCCGTTCCTTCTGGATCTCCTGCGGCTGGTCCTTGTCGACTCCGAACTTGATGATCACCTGAGAACGTGCGACATCCTTCCCGTTCACCGGGTCCTGCAGGCGGTAGATACGGTCTGCCAGCAGCCTGGGCAGCAGTCTGCCGAACAGATCCCGGAGGATCTCCTTGATCCGGTCCTTGAACACGTAGGAGAGGATGATGATCAGTCCCCAGGAGGCCGAATTCCGTACGAAGAACTGTTCTGCATAGAAGGCTGCCAGCACGGCGAAGGTCATAGCCGTAGCGGCTGCGGTCCCGGCAAGGATGTGCCCGATACGCTGAGGGACCCTCGATTCCATCGATCTCATGTAGAGGGAGGACTGTGACCACTTCTTGAGCATGCTCTCGCGATAGGCAAGGGTCTCCCCTGCATGCTCATCCAGTGCCTTGAATGATGATTTATACTCTTTGAGGGTCCTGTAGGCATCTTCCTTCTCGATGAACTCATCGATGTAGGGAACCAGAGGGGCCAGAGCCGTATCAGCCTCACAGATCACGTGCAGGCGGATGGCATTGCGGATCGCGATCAGCCCGAGAGCCTCGTCACTCCAGCTTAGAGCCGTACGTGTCGCATCAGAGATCCGCACATCGAGGAACCGGGGGAACAGGGTCCTCAGGGCATCCAACAGCTGCTGCATCTGTGCGATCATCTCCCGTATCCGGTTCTTATAGATACGAACGTTGGTACTGTCTTCGGTGATGATCTGCTGCAGCAGATCGGTAAAATCCTTCACTTCCCCCCGGAAGCCGTTGACCATCGTCTGCAGTTCATAGACGATCTTAGGCTCACTGATCGTCTCACCCCGGTCCAGACGGGTGAAGAAGCGATCGATCCGGGTAAGGGGACTCAGATCGCAGGAGGGATCGGTATAACCTGTCAGCGGCAGCGCCGGGGAGGAGAACCGGGTATAGGTCTGGATATGACGGATGATCGCATCATTCGAGATGTTCTTCTTCGTGAAGTGAAGCTGAGCCGGCGAGAAGAAGTAGAAGTTCAGGTCGTACTTGCCCTTGCCCTTCTGGGGTATGGGCAGGTTGGATTTCAGCTCAAGATGATGCCGATCGTGTTTTCGTACCAGACAGAAAAATTCTCTCATGACTCATTATCCCTCTTCGTGATCTTAAACGGCAAAGTATAGCATACTTACCCGAACTATTTAACCGTTTTTTAACATTTCTCTTAAGATCATACCACAGATGAGAGCTGCTGGGACCGTTCTTACAGTTACAATTCGGTGACAGGCACTGCTCTCAGAGGTAAACGCAGGAGAAGAAGGTTGATGATGATACGCAGCATGCACGATGGAGACAGTTGCTGGATGTGGGGGTGGGCACGATGAGGACCGGTCCAGAGGGTGATCTGGACCGGTCCAAAGAAGATCGTACTGAGGAGATATGGCTGATCTATCAGCCCAGTCCTGCTTTTCTTCTGGTGTAGATATCATAATAGACGGCCAGTAGGAGCACCAGAGCTTTTACCACGTACTGCCAGTCGGCCCCTATATTCATGAGGGACATCCCGTTGTTGATGACGCCCATGACCAGAGCTCCGGTTATCGCACCGATGATCGTACCGATCCCTCCGGAGGCCGAGGCACCACCTATGAAGCAGGAGGCGATCGCGTCGAGTTCGAACAGATTGCCCGCCTGCGGCAGTGCGGAGTTCATGTAGCCGGTGAAGACCAGCCCCGCAAGACCGGCAAGGGCTCCCATGATCACATGCACGATGAAGATGACCCTGTCAGCATCGATCCCTGAGAGCTTTGCACTTTTGGCATTACCCCCTACAGCATAGATGTAGCGGCCTATGACGGTATTCTTCGTGATGAACACGAAGACGGCGATCACCAGAGAGAGAACGACCACGACCGTCGGGATCCCACGGTAATCTGCGAACTTGTAGGAGAGTGTACCGGTAAGCAGGATGAAGAAGCCCATCTTCAGGAGAAAGTACCTCACAGGAAGGACTTCGAACTCCCGTTTGATCCTGTTCTTCCGGCTTCGGAAGGCAAAATAGACATACAGTCCGGCAAGGAGTGCCCCGATGATGAGGGCGAACAGGTGCAGACCTCCCCTGTCGAGAGACTCGAAGCTGATCGATCCGGAGGTGATCGTTCTGAAGTCATCATCGGAAAGGGAGATCGGGGTCACATTGGTAATGATGTAGGTCAGGCCCCTGAACAGAAGCATCCCTGCGAGTGTGACGATGAATGCCGGTATGTGGGCATATGCGATCCAGAATCCCTGGAAGACCCCGATAGCTGCGCCTGCGATAACCGTCAGGATCAGTGTGGGGATCAGGCCCATCCCGGTATTGTAGAGCATGGCACTGATCGCCCCGGTGAAGGCGCAGACCGATCCCACCGACAGGTCTATATTGCCGATGATGATCACCAGAACCATACCGACCGCCAGGATCAGGATATAGCTGTTCTGGATGAATATGTTCGTGATGTTCCTTGAGGTGAAGTTCACTCCCCCCGTCAGTATGCTGAATACGATGAATATGAGGGCAAGCATAAGAAACATCGAGTAGTTTCGTATGTTGTCCTTCGCGAGTTGAAAGAACGTGAGTCTCTTCTCCTGCTGCTGTGAATTTCCCATCTCTATCTCCTGCATGTTATCTCAGTACTACTGTCATGTGCTGTTCGATCACGATAGCGCCATATGCATGATCTGTTCCTGTGTTGCTTCCTGTCGGTCAAGCACACCCTTGATACGTCCCTCATTCATCACATAGATCCTGTCGGCCATGCCCAGCGCTTCAGGCAACTCCGATGTGACCATGATGATACTCTTTCCTTCACTGGCGAGCTGATTGAGGATCGTATAGATCTCATACTTAGCTCCCACATCGATACCTCGTGTCGGCTCATCGACGATGAAGATCTCCGGGTCGGCCAGCAGACATCTGCTCAGTACCACTTTCTGCTGGTTCCCACCGCTGAGATTCCGTACCAGCTGCATGATCGTCGGGGTCTTGATCTTCAATGATTCCCGATACTTCTCAGCCTCACTGATCTCCCGGTAGGTGTCCATGACCCCAAGTCGGGAGAGTTTTCTGAGACTCGAGTTGGAGATGTTGTCCCTGACTGTCTGGATCAGGATCAGCCCCAGCTCCTTTCGATCCTCGGAGACGTACCCAATTCCCCGCTCTATCGCTTCGTGCGGGGAACGAAGTTCCAGCTTCTTCCCGTGCAGGGTCATCTCCCCGGAACAGGATGATCCGTAGGACTTACCGAACAAGCTCATCATCAGTTCGGTCCTGCCCGCCCCCATGGGGCCGCAGAATGCGATGATCTCGCCCTTACGTACATCGAAGGAGGCCTGGTCGACTACTTTCATCTGATGGTACTCCGGATGATAGACCGTCCAGTCACGTACCGTGCATACGGTCGGGCCGATCGATGCGGTCTTCTCAGGATACATCGAGGTGAGATCCCGTCCCACCATCCCTTTGATGATCATGGCTTTGGTCACCTGCTGTGTATGGGTGTCATAGGTACAGATCGATCTGCCGTCCCGCAGGACTGTGATCGAATCTGCCACTTCCAGGACCTCATTGAGCTTATGGGAGATCATGATGCAGCTCATCCCCTCCTTTTTGAGTTCAAGGATCAGCTGCAGGAGTTTCTCACTCTCGTCATCATTGAGCGACGAGGTGGGCTCATCGAGAATAAGCAGTTCGGTCTGCTTCGAAAGGGCTCGTGCGATCTCGACGAGCTGCTGTTTGCCTACCCCCATCTTGCTGACGATCGTCTCGGGGTTCTCATCGAGACCCACCCGCTTGAGAAAGGGTCGTGATGCTATGAGCAGGTCATCCCAGCGGATGATGCCGAACCGGTGTCTGCGATGTCCCATGAAGATGTTCTCATAGATCGAGAGATAGGGGCTGAGCGCCAACTCCTGATGGATGACCGTCAGTCCCTGCTTCTCACTGTCGCGGATGCTTCTGAACTGTGCCTGTTCGCCTTTGAACAGGACAGTCCCGTCATACTCACCTTTGGCATAGATCCCGCTGATGACGCCGACCAGAGTGGATTTCCCTGCCCCGTTCTCCCCGCACAAACAATGGACCTCTCCTCGTCGTACAGAGAAACTCACATCATCGAGTGCGCGTACCCCGGGGAACTCTTTGGTGACATGCTCTACTTCAAGTATGTGTTCACTCACTATAACTTCCTGCGATGATACGGCATGGCGGTATCGCTGAACGCGAGACCGCCATGCGTGAAATGCATCAAACAGTACCTGCGACTATTCGATTTCCGATGCTGCGTAGAAGCCGCTGTCGATCATGACGGCTTGATAGTTCTCTCTGGTCACATTCACCGGCTCGAGCAGGTAGGAGGTAACGAGTTTCTTTCCGGTATGGTAGGACTCTTTGTCAAGTCGGGCACCGGCGATCGAAGGGGTCTCTCCCTTGATCAGTGCATCTGCAAGTTCGATCGCTGCAGCTGCAAGGTTCCTGGTGTCCTTGAATACGGTCATGTACTGTTTCCCATCCCTTATATACTGGATCGATGCGACTTCCCCGTCCTGTCCGGTCACTACCGGGAGTGTATCGACAGAGTTGTACTTCTCATCTGTCGAGAGTGCCTCGATGATAGCTCGAGCAAGGGTATCATTCGGTGCGAGTACGGCATCGAGTACGACACTCTTCGCATCGTTCCCCAGCAGATTCTCCATGCGGGTCTTCGCAACGTCAGCTCTCCAGTTCTCTGTCGCGATCCTGGTGAAATCAGAGCTGCTCGAGTCAAGAGGAGCCGGTCCTACCAGTCTCACCACCCCGCTGTTCACGTAGGGTCTGAGTACCGACATGGCACCATCGAAGAAGTAGTTGGCATTATTATCTGTCGGGGACCCTGCAAAGAGGGTGATGTACTTGGGATCAGCTGCTGTAGCTGATTTCAGCTGCAGAGCCTCCTCGATAGCCATCCCCTGGAACTGGCCGACCTTGAAGTTGTCGAACGTGATGTAGTAGTCATAATCATCAGAACCGGTGATCAGTCTGTCATAGGCGATGACGATGACATCATCATCGGCAGCGTCACTGACGACCGAGACCACACCTTCGTTCACCGAACCGATGACGATCAGTTTGGCCCCTTTGGTGATGAAGTCCTGGATCTGCTGATTCTGCTTACTCTGATCAGCATCACCGAACGCTGTCTCTGCCTTGTAGCCTTTTGCCTCTGCTGCATCAAGCAAAGCAGCCCCGTCTCTCTTCCATCGCTCGACGTGTGTCTCGGGCATTGCCAGTCCGATGTCGAGTTTCTCCACATTACCTTGTGCGAACAATCCCCCCAGTGCCAGGATCATGATCAGTCCAGTCATTACTAGTCGTTTCATCGTCTCTCCTCGTATAGATAGTTTTACTTCCATCAGTATCAGATGGTTTTCACCTGCATGAAAGAGGAGGATGTTGCAGATTTCTGGACTGTGAGCCCCATCGGGCTGTTCCATGGAGGGGTAGATAGGACTATTATGATATCATGATCTTACAGTATGCTCTCAGGGCTGGTCCCGGTAGATGTCCTGATAGGAGTGAAACCCATCTTTAATGATAGTCTGTTCCATGTTCTCGGCGGTGACAGCCACTGGAGACTCGATATAGGCAGGGATCTCGGTACCACTGCCGTTCTGCTCGTATCGGTCAGGTTCAGGGGTCACCCCTTCTGCCATGGAGACTGCAAGCTCAGCTGCCCGTACGGCAAGCCTGCCGATCGGTTTATAGACGGTCATGAGCTGCAGCCCCTCGACGATCCTCTGACAGGAGAGCAGGTCAGCATCCTGTCCTACCACCGCGACCGTTCCCGCCATACGGCGTTCTGCCAGTCTACCGATGGCGGCGTTGGCCAGCTGGTCGTTACCCGCTGAGATCGCATCGATGTCCGTAGTCCTCTCGAGCACCTTCAGCACCGCATCAGAAGCCTCATCAGAACTCCACTCCTGCAGCCACAGCTCATCGACCAGTGTGATCTGATCGGCTGCCAGGTAGGTATCGAGGATCTCATGGAGACCTGCATTCACCTCATAGCTGTTGTTATCCCGGACAGAGCCGTTGATGATCAGGTAGGAACCGACCGGTCGCGCGCCGGTGAGGGCGCGGCCGAGGAGCCGACCTACTTCCCGGTTGTCGAAGGAGATGTAGGCATCGATCGGTACTCCCTGGATCAATCGGTCATAGGCGATCACCGGGACATCCTTCTCCCGAACGGTCTTTATGACGCCGGCAAGCAGGTCTGTATCATGGGCAAGGACCACCAGCACATCGATCTGTTTCTTCATCAGATACTCGATCTGTTCGATCTGAGCCTGACTCCCACCTGCTGAGAGCTGAAGGATGACCTCAGCTCCCAGGTTCTTGGCAGCCTCTGTGAAGATCTTGATGTCTTTGTTCCAACGTTCGATGATGAAGGTATCGGTCGCTATGGAGAACCCGATCACCGTCTTCTCCTGCTCAGCAGTTCTTTGCTCTCCCTGTGAGGATCTGCCTGCAGCCGGTTCACTGCGCCTGCATCCCGATGAGAGCAAGATCATCAGAATCATCAGCAGGCCTGCTGCGATCCATCGTCTGCGGTTCCTGATCATCCTGCTGCTCATGTATCACCTCTCTGATAGCTGGTGGGAGTGACTCCCGTGATCTTCTTGAATATCTTGCTGAAATAGTTCGGATCCTGGTATCCCGTCTGATACGCGATCTCTTTCACCGAGGCATCTCCGGTCCTCAGCAACTGCCTGGCATGAGAGATCCTCACGGAAGTCAGATGATCGATGAAGGTGGTGTGCAGGTGTTCGGTGCACAGGCGGCTGAGATAGGCTGCAGAGATCCCGCAGGCCTGAGCGACGTGAGAGAGATCCAGAGTACTGCGGTAATGTTCATCGATGTACAGGAGCGCCTTTCGCAGCGGTATCGGTCGATTCTCCATATGATACTGTCTGCTGCGCTCTGCAATGAAGCGGATCGTCCGTGCATACCAGAGGTCCCACTGCCGATGGTCCTGCAGCCGGTCAATCTCCCTGATATAGTCGAAGGGGACGGCTACCTGGATCATTGCCTGCAGTGATCGATAGAGGTCATCGAGCAGCAGCGTGATCACACCGATCAGCCGCTTCTTTGCCAGCGAGAACGAGTTGGAGAAGAGCAGCAGCTCAGAGAGGGTACGGGACTCCTGTTCTATGACATCCCATGGTCTGGACTGCAGGATCACCGATCGTACTGTCTCGATCTGCTGCTGGAGCTGCAGCAAATCTGCGCTGCGGTCATCTCCGCTGAGCTGTTCCATAGCATCAGAGCAGGAACGATAGAGACGGTCATAGGGTTCGATGCCTCCCGCCCCGATACGGCAGGTGATCCCGTCAGGCAGGTACTGCTGCACGATGTACTCCAGAGCATGCACGATCCTCTCGCGGTTCTCAGCCCCGGTGATGAAGACCAGCAGCCGTCCGAGGTACTCGGTGCTCAGACACTGGTACTTGAAGGCGATCTGATGGGCACAGGTGCTGTAGAGGTCCTCGATACTGCTCTCTCCGGAAGGGCCGATCTCCAGCAGACAGATCATCGCATGATCACCGAGAAGGGAGAACCGTTCCTTATGTGCATGCCACTGCTCTTCCTCGAGCCGCTTCCAGGTGATCAGCGTAAGGAAGTTCTTCACCTCCCAGGCCTGCAGATCAGCTGCATGGTGCATCTCGCGTACCTGAGCGGTGATACGTCGCTGTTTCTCATCAAGCAGCTCCTGAACCTGCTCCAGCGTCTTGAGGAATGTCCTCTTCGAGATGGGCTTCACCAGATAACTCACTACCCCCAGGGGTATTGCCCGCTTTGCGATATCGAAGCGTTCGTAGGCGGTGGAGATGACGAAGAGGATCTCGGGGAACTGCTGCTGCATCGCCGATATCGTCTCGAGCCCGTCGATGCCCGGCAACCCAATATCCATGAACACCACATCAGGGCGGCACTCATGCACACGTGCCATCGCTTCGTGACCGGTACGTGCTTTGCTGCAGAGGGTGAACCCCAGTGCAGTGTGTTCAATCATATGGGCATAACTTTCCAGTACGGGCTCTTCATCATCGACGATCATAACGTTATACATGGTGCTTCCCTCTTATCGATGGTGATCAGCACCTCAGTCCCCGTCCCGGGGGCTGAGTCTATGGTGATCACCTGCTCATTCTCAGGATAGAAGAAGTAGAGTCTCTGTATGACATTCTCCAGTCCCATGATCTTCGATCCCTCCTTCGAGGCCCTCTCTGCATGCTGCAGCAAAGTCTGCAGGGTCTGTTCAGGGATGCCTGCACCGTTGTCCTTCACTGAAAGGCAGATATGACTGTCCTCTTCCCAAACCCGCACCCTGATCTCTCCCATATGGTCCACACCTTTGAAGGCATGAACCACCGAGTTCTCGACAAGTGGCTGCAGAATCATCGCAGGTATCATACAGGGCTGATCCCTGCAGAGATCGACGGCCTGTTCGATCCCTTCTTCAAGGTCAAGACTGATCTGCAGTGACTTGGGGAACCGGATCTGCAGGATATAGAAGTAGGACTTCAGCCCTTCGATCTCGTGCATCAGCGGAACAAAGAGCTTACGCTCTCTCATGTTATGTCTGAAGAAGAGTGCCAGGTTCTCCATGTATTCGGCAGTCTTGTCGGCATCCTCGAGGATAGCGAGCTGGACCCCGGTATTGAGCGTATTGAACAGGAAGTGCGGATTCATCTGAGCCTGCATCGTGTAGAGCTCCATCCTCTTGAGCAGCTGTTCCATCTTCAGGTTCCTCAGTTTCTCCTGCAGGTAGTCCTGTTCTATCGCCTTCTGGTGCTTGATCTCCCCGATGTACTGCTGCATGTCATACTTCATCTGGTTGAAGGCTTCTACCACACTGCTCACCTCGCTTACCGAATCGATGTGGATGTCTTCCACCTCGAAGTTACCGACAGCGAGCTCCCGTGCCATCAGCGAGAGTTCATGCATCGGTTTGGTAGCTTTATCAAGAGAGAACATCATCCAGGTGATCGCCCAGAGGAAAGCGAAGATGATGACCATCAGGTTCCAGAACTGCAGCTGACGTGATATCGTGATGATCTGCCCGTACTCGACAATCTGCACCCTGAAGCCGTTGAGACTGATCTCATCGATCCGTTCGATGATGTAGCTGTTCATATCACCCATCAGCTCATAGAGTCTGGTATACTCGCTTATCGACCGGCTTCGTTTCTGGCCGATCGCCTCATCGACCAGATCGAGGTACGAATGGATGAGCATGAAGACTTCCCGTTTCTTCAACTCCTCAGGATCCATGGAGGCAGGGATCTCCTCTGCGGTCATCTCACGCAGGGTCTGTTCCCTGATGAGCAGAGAAGCCAGCGCAGAAGATGAGCGAGTTGACAGATAGGACCGGAACGGGTCCTGCAGCTGCTGGAGTTCCTGCTGCAGCTGCTGGTAGAACCGTTCACTCTGGAACTGTTCATCAACAATCTTCTGCAGCTGCATGGAGGTGAAGAGGATATAGGACATGGAGATGACGATGACGATGAGCGTGACGAAGACATAGAGGAACAACTGGCTGAGCAGAGAGCGCTCTCCTGAGGCAGGTCTGAACAGATGCACGGGATTGATGTGTTCAAGCAGCGTATGAAGGCCTGATCCAGCACTCATGCTCCGCCCCCGAGATCTTGCGATGGAGCATCCTGCAGTTCCTGGACGGAGGCTCTGGTGATCACCTGCACACCGGTATCGACGAACGATTCAGAGATCCCCTCCTGTTCGAGTTCATAGAGCAACTGCACCGCACGGTAGCCGATCTCCTTGGGATTCACTGCGATGCTTCCTGCCAGGACCCCCTTCTCGATATAATCGAGGATGGGCCTGTCTGCACCGAAGCCGATGATCTGTACCTGTCCAACCAGATTCATATCGATCAGGACCTGCGTAGCCGAGAGGGTATCGTTGGTGTCGGTGAAGACGATGGTATTGATCGAGGGTTCGTTACGCAGGATCTGAGAGGTAAGATCCTCTGCATCCAGCGGGTTCAGATCGGTCTTTCGTACTGACAGCGACCTGCCCAGCCGATCTCCCAGGGAGGCAAGGATACCCATCTCCACCAGTTCACGCTCAGCATAGATCCCCGGTGACTTGTCACTGTAGACGATCGCCACATGAAGCGGATCGGTACCGATCTTCGCTATGACCTCACCGATCTTCTTCCCCAGATCGAAGTTATTGGTTCCCACAAACGGCCAGGGTGAATCATTGGCGATCGTATGTTCGATGAGTACCACGGGGACCCCTGAGGTATTGAGGTCGGTGAGCAGCCTTCGTGCCTGATCATCAGGGATAGCCGGAAAGACTATGGCCCCATCAATCCCCGAATACCTGGCCATGGAGAGATCAAGAGTCCCATCCCCGATAGGATGGAAGGAGAGTCCACAGGAGAGTTCAGTGCCGGCAAGCTTCGCTCCGGTGACCACATCCTGAAAGAATGTATAGGAGTTCACCGGGAGATAGACCCCGTAGTGGCGTACCGGCACCCCGGTCCCCTCGGCAGTGCGCAGCGACAGCTGAGACATCGACAGGATCGTGTACAGTGAGATTCCCAATGATAGCGTGAACAACGCCCCGAATAGCAGCGTAGCTGCCTTTGCTGCATATTTCACAGATCCATACCACTTCTTATCAAGATAGTAAGGGATTATATCACAGAATCAACAGATGCAAACCCTTACCATCAAGCTTTGACACCACTATCGCTCTCTCTCTTAACTTCCTGCACTCGCCCTGTGAGACTGACACCCCTCATACTTGAAAGACAACAGATATAGTTATGTCACTCAGACTGAAAGGTTCTGGCTTTCTTGATGTCGGCATACCTGCTCCAGGCTCTCTTGAATTCAAGGTAATCCTCCCGCGTCTCAAACAGCTGAGAGTCATTCCAGAGGACACGCCAGTCACCCTCAGCTTCCGGCCAGAGAAAGACCTGACCCCAGATCAACCGGTTGTTGGCATCAATACCATCGTTACCTGGAGTACCATCTCCACAGAGTCGGATCAGCTGATCCGAAGAAAGGAGATCTCTCGTCGCATTTTCAAGATTACTTCTGATCCAGTCTGAACGTGTGGCCATGGCAACAAACCCACCACTTTTCTGTTCTCTTTGAACAGCCCAGCTCAGACAGACGGTGGGTGGGACAACTCCCAGTTCTCGGGCGATCGCAAGAAGCGTAGGATCAGCCATATCGTTCCGGTGTTCCTTGAAGGAATCCCTCGCTGGACGATGAGGTGATCCCATAGCCATATACCCCACACAGGTGATATGTTCAGACTGAAAATACCGCCGCAGTTCATTCTGCTGAAAGAGTGGGTGCATTTCCATCTGATTTACAACCGGTCGCTCATCTGCAGCACAATCCCTGAGGAGCATCTGCATAGTACCTTTCGTGTGATTCGATGTACCGATATCCACGATCTTTCCAGCTTTCTTCAGCTTGACAATCTCCTGCCAGGTCTCCATGAACTCTTCATGGATATACGGGACCGCATTGGGATTCAGGTGATCTGCTGCGCATCCGGGAGTATGCACATTTGGTGATGGCCAATGATTCAGATACAGATCGACCTTTTCTACCCCCAGAGCTCTCAACGTGCTTTCAAGTGCAGGAGCTACTGACGCTTTTGCCATATGACCATTCCACAGTTTCGCAGTGATGAACAGCTCATCGACTGATTCGATATAGCCTCGTTTCAGTGCTTCAGCAATGGCTTGACCGACAATATCTTCATTCTCATAGGCTCGTGCGGTATCAATATGACGCCAACCAATCCGAATAGCTTCCAGAGTAGCATCAAACATATAGTCCTGTGCCCAGTCTGAGTGAAACGTCCCGAAAGCGGCAACGGGCATGATATTCCCACTTGCAAGGGTGACAGTGTGTACTGCAGACGGATCTATGGCTTCAATAGTCTGATCAAAACAGACCTGTTCTACGATATTCTTCTCTAACATGTTTCTATCCTTATTCTCGTTGCCGAATATTCAGTCCAGATCGATGAAAACTTTCATAGCTCTATCTTTGGCCTCGTCCAGATAGGCATAAGCTTTCTCATAATCCTCAAAGGCGAAGTGATCGGTCATCAGCGGTTCCAGTTGAATGGAACCTTTCTCTATGAGTTCGATCGCCTGCATATAATCACAGGTCTGATACATTGCCGTTCCTATCAGTCGGATCTCATGATCCTGGACCAGACCCAGATCCACCAGCGGCCTGTCGCCAAAAACGCCTACGACTATGATATCCGTCCCTTTCCGGGCATTGGTGATCGCTGCTTCCATCGTAGATTGTACTCCCACGCATTCCAGAATGAGATCTGCCTTATCACTGCCGAATGCTTTTACAATGGCGTCTCCCAGGTCTTGCCTGCTCGGGTTGACAGTATGATCAAGCCCTACCTCTTTGGCCAATCCCAGGCGAAAGTCACTCAGATCAGTGATCAGGACTGATTCAGCCCCAAGGCCTTTTGCAGCCTGCCCCACCAGATTTCCGATAGGACCTGCCCCCATGACCACGATCTTCTTCCCTTTCGGATCAATGGATCTAGAAAGTGCATGACAGGCCACGGCAACAGGTTCCACCATGGCTCCTTCATCAGGGGTCATATCATCGGGTAGCTTCAGGACTCGATCAGCATCACAGGTGAAAAACTCACTGGCCATACCGGTAGTCTGGAACCCCATGACCTTCAGATCATCGCAGATGTGATATGCACCGTGAGTACAGGGATAGCAGATTCCACAGACGACCTGCGGTTGTATGGTCACCAGATCACCAACTGCACAATCGGTCACCCCGAAACCGCAATGTTCGATGACTCCAGACACTTCATGTCCTTGCGTCACAGGGTAGGATGTATATGGATGCTTGCCATGATTCACATGGATGTCACTACCGCAGACACCAATACGCTGTATCTTTATCAACACCTCACCTACTTTAGGCTCAATGATGGGAACATCCTTGAAGATGATCTTCCCGGGTTCAGTCATTACTTGTTGTTTCATCTCATTATCTCCTATCACTTATCCATCTGGATTCTCAAGAAACCATCGCTCACCAGCTCCTGATTCCAGAATCACATTGGAAAATGCAGTAAAATCTCCTGTCCGAACGGCAAACTTGACATTGCAGCTCATTTCCATCAATCTACTATGTTCTAGGGTTTCCACAGGGATCTCTGTTCCCAGGATCTCCCTGACTTTCTGGAATTTACTGGGACTGATCCTTCTTGTCTCATCTGCCATTATGATCCTTTCAGTGGAAAAGTTCTTTGCGAGTACTTCCAGGACCTGATCGATCAGAGGAAACCCTTCAGAAAGACTCAGATCCACTACCGGTACAGAATCCGGTATAGCAAATCCTGCGTCACAGACCATCAAACGGTCATGATGTCCCTGTTCGGATATATATGCTGATAGCTTTCTATTCAATATTCCTAACTCTTTCATGAAAACACCTGGTATCTTGTAATTAAATTGAAAATTTACGATAATCATACAGTATCTTCCCGGTTCAACATCCTTTCAGATTCGCGTCCGGAAGAGAACCGGGGAGATACTTTATCATGAGACCCTCACATTAGAATTTGGGAGGGTTCTTATACATCTGGACACCCTCGACATCAAGGATCGCTACACCGGTATCAACATTGCTCGGAGTATGTCCAAAGCCTGCATTCGTTGAAGGGACATCTGTAGGATGGTTTGCAGAATAAGCCATGATCATAGCCATATACCCCATGAGGTAGGGATTCTGTCCGACTGTTCCCTTGATCTCACCGCTCTCAATCAATTCGATGACTGGCATACCAAAATCAAATCCCATGATGGCGACCTGCCCTTCCATCCCAAGGCTCCTGACAGCGGAAGCGGCACCTGGACCGGGGTTCCCATGTGCTGCGAAGATCCCATTGATATCAGGATTGGCCTGCAGAAGAGCTGTCAGCTGGGTTTCCGCTTTCACAACATCCCCTTCATCATTGACGATTGAGACCTTGATCCCATTCCCGTATTTTTCAAGAGCATCTTTGAACCCGTCTACTCGCTGTTTGAGATGATCAGGCCCCGGGAATGTTGAGACACCGACATGACCTGTCCCAATCCATTCCGCCATGGCTTTACCCGCTTCAAATCCAGCTGCATAGTTATTTGTTCCAGCAAAAGCAAGTCTATCGCTTTCAGGAGAATCTGAATCAAACGTGATCACAGGAACACCTGCAGCTGTAGCCTTGTTGATAGAGGGTATCATTGTTGCAGCGTCACCGGCAGTGACCAGAATACCATCGATCCTACGGGCAACCAGCGAATCTATGGCACGAGCTTCCAGTGTAGCATCCCATTCAGCTGGTCCTTGCAACTCAACGCTGACATGCGGTCCGATAGCTCTGGCAGCATCTGACATACCTGCATAACACCAATTGAAAAATTCAGAACCCTTCAGGAACACGACCATAGCATAGGTCTCTTTCTCCATCTCTTTCTGGCCAGGGACCGTCTGTCCTTCCTTCTGCCCACCTGCGAACACACTTACAGTCAATACTGCAACAAGAATCAATGATAAGATCACTTTTTTCATAAAAAGCACCTCCTTATATTTCTGAACCGACAACGTCGGTTATTCCAGAATCAAACTGCAACCTGCTTCCCCTTCAGAGATTCAGCTGCCAGGATCGCCAGTAATAACATCACACCAGTGACGATGTCCTGCCAGTAGGTAGAAATACCCGACATCATGAACGCATTACTCAAAATAGCCATGAATGTGATCCCAAGGAGTGTGCCGAACATCGTTCCAGTCCCCCCTCGTACCATACTGGTCCCGCCGATCGCTACAGCTGTTATGACTCTCAACTCAGAGCCGATCCCATAAGAATTATGGGCAGCACCATATTGAGCCGCAGCCAGGATGCCAGCGACCCCAGCAAGAAAGGCAGAAAATCCAAAGACGAACAGAAAGAATCGGTTCACCTTCAGCCCTGAGAGCATGGCAGCTTTTGGATTATATCCGATGAAATAGACCTGCTGGAAGAATCTATGGTTTTTCAGGAGATATCCCATGCTGAAGATCAGAACTGCAAAGAACAGGATTGTATAGGGGATGTTGAATAGACGACCTTGCCCAATATTCGTAAAAGCCGTCGAGAACCCTGAGATATTCTCACCCCTGCTCATGGCTAATGCCAATCCTCGAACTGTCAACATCGTCGCTAAGGTAGCAATGAAAGGATGGACATCGAGTACGATCTTCAGAAATGCATTGAAGAATCCTATTGAAGTCGCCACAACGAGAGTGATGAGTATCACCAGAACGATGGGAAGTCCCATATTCAACATGAATCCCGCTAATATCGCCGATAGTGGAAGAACTGAACTGACCGAGAGATCGATCCCTCCAGAGAGGATGACAAAAGTCATACCAACCGCCATTATCGCTTCAAGTACGAATCCAGTCATAATGACCTCGAAATTCGCGAATGTCAGAAAATACGGAGAACGCAGTGTCATGCCAGCGATCAAAAGGACTATTACAGCCATCAATGCACTATTATGCAGACCAAAGACCACTGCTTGTCTTTTACCATACTGTGTTATTCTATCTATCATCGTTAGCACCTTTGCCTGTGGCGTATTTCATGATGTCTTCCTGTGTAAGACGACTGCTACTGTTATCCAACTCTCTGGTCAGAACCCCATCGGAGATAACAAGGACCCTGTCACACAGTCCGAGGATCTCGGGTTGTTCAGACGAAATGACGATAACACCTATTCCCTGATCTGCCAGTTTCCTCAGATAGTTGTGAATATGAGATTTCGCCCCGACATCCACGCCTCTGGTCGGTTCATCGACGATCAGGACTTTTGGATCAGAACAGAGCCATTTAGCCAATAGCGCTTTCTGCTGATTCCCCCCACTTAGATTCACAACATGCAAACTGTCGTCTTTTGGTCGGATATCCATCAACTCGATGAATTCTGCCGCTTTGCTGCTGATCGCGGTATTATCGATGAACCCGAATGCTGATTGAATCTTTTTCAGTGATGCCGAGACGATATTCCATCGGACCGGCATGGACTGAAACAATCCGAGTAACTTTCTGTCTTCCGTAACATATCCTATGCCATTCGCTATGGCATCACGGCAATTCTTTATGTGGACTTCTTTTCCATCCAGTCTGATAGTTCCGGAATCTCTGGGATCAGCTCCGATGATACCTCTGGCGATTTCAGTACGACCTGCGCCAACAAGCCCGGCCATCCCTAGGATCTCACCCTTTCTGACCTGAAATGAGATATCGCTATAGACATCGGTACAGCAGAACTTCTCTACATGCATGATGACATCACCGACACGCTTTGATTTCTCCGGATAGAGATCATCCATATGACGACCGACCATCTTATGAATGACTTCATCCTGATTAGTCTCCGAAGTCAGCATCGTGTCTATGATCTGCCCATCTCTTAACACGGTGATCCTGTCTGATACCTTGAAGACCTCCTGTAATTTATGAGAGATGAATACAATCGCAACATTCTGTTGTTTGAGATTATCGATGATAGAATAGAGATATTCGACCTCTTTATCAGAGAGAGAGGAAGTTGGCTCATCCATGATGATCACCTTGGAATCATGGGAAAGTGCTTTTCCGATCTCCACAAGCTGCTGTTTGGCGACACTGACTGTTCCAGCATCAACCTTCGGATCGATCTCGATTCCCATTTTCTCAAAGACTTCATGTGCCATGGAATAGAGCTTCTCCCATTGGATGAACCCCAGAGAGTTCTTTGGCTCTCTATGACAATAGATATTCTGAGCTACAGATATATTCTCAGCTAGACTCAGCTCCTGATGGACGATACTTATTCCGCTTTGCATTGCTTCTATCGGACTAGTGAACTCTACCTGTTGTCCATTGTAGAGGATAGTCCCACTGTCTTTACTGTAGATCCCACCAATGATTTTCATCAGAGTAGACTTCCCAGCTCCATTCTCACCGATCAGTGTGTGCACTTCCCCGGGAATGATATCAAATGATACGTCTTTCAGTACTTCATTTCCGGCAAAGGCTTTGTTTATATTCCTAACTTCCATGACATAGTGGTTCATCTGCTAGTCCCTTCTTCCTTTTCTTCTTCGATAAGCATCGACACCTACAGCAACTAGGAGAATGATTCCACTCACAGCCTGCTGCCAGTTGGGAGAACCATTCAACAGAACAAAGCCGTTGTTTATAAGTGCTAGAAGGAAGACTCCCAGAACCGCTCCCTGTATACTGCCTTCCCCACCACTGAAACTCGCACCACCGATAACGGCTGCAGCAATGGCACGCTGTTCAGCGAGAAGTCCGAAACCCGAGAACCCCATGGCAAGTCGTGAGGTCATAAAGATCGCAGAGATCCCAGCCAGCAACGATGAGAGGATGTATCCTGTCATGATAACAGCTCGTGTATTGATTCCTGAGAGCTCTGACGCCTCAGGATTGTTTCCGACAAAATACATCTGATGGAAGAAGTTATGCTTCTTCATCATAATCCCTAACAGCACCAGGACGATAACCGCGAAAAAGATAGGGATGGGAACAGAGAATACTGATCCTCTGCCGATCGCTACGAAGGCTTCAGGCAGACCAGATAGATAGTACCCTGATGTCAGGACTACTGCCGCTCCTCTGGCAACTGAATACATGGCTAAGGTCACGATGAAAGGGGCTATTTTGAATCTTGCGATAAAAAAGCCATTCAATGCACCACAGATGACCGAGGTCATCAAGCCCAACGCTATAGAGAATGGGATGTTCACACCAGCTCTCAATGCCATTCCTGTTATGACACTGGTCAGTGCCAACACAGAACCAACTGACAGATCGATCCCCCAGAGGATCAAAGCGAGAGTCAATCCCGCTGCTGTAAATAGATCGAAGACCATACCGTTGAACATCGCCTCAAAATTCTTCCGTGACAAGAACGCCTCAGGTTTCAACAGTGATAAAACAACGATCACAATCAGGATAACGATCAAAAGACTCACTTCCCGTGTATGCAGCAATGACCTCATCTTTCTGTTTCTATCATCTAATGCCATAGGACTGACACTATTCATACTGTCTCCTTTTTGTATGTATAATATACTTACTTATAATGTGTAATGTATCGTTCTCTATAATCGTTCAGAATGGAAAACATATTGGTCCAGAGCAAGAGAGACAGCACCGACGACCCCCCCATCGATCCCGAGACCAGATAGTTCAATCTGAGTAGAATCTTTTATGATATCCATACAGTGTATCTGGAATTCCTGTTTCAATGGAACCAACAGCAGATCTCCAGCATTGGAAAGGCCGCCTCCTATGATGATCTTATCAGGATTGAATAGATTAGCAGCGATCGCTAAAGCACGTCCCAGATATTTACCTGCATCTTCAAAGATCTGCTTTGCCACTTCGTTACCCTGTAATGCCATCGCAGCCACATCCCGCGCCGTCAGCCAATCTGAATCATCGTTATTCAGTCTCCGGTTGGCAGCCTTCTCGATCGCCTGCCCGGATGAAACTGATTCCAGACATCCGGTCTTACCACAGTCGCAAACTACATCCCGTTTAGTAATATATACGTGCCCGAATTCACTATTCTTCTCATAGATCTTATTCTCGATGACAATGGCAGAACCTATCCCATAACCGACATTGACATAAAAGAAATTTCCGGCAGCTACTGCATTACCATACCACTTCTCACCTAAGGCCATCACACGACTGCAATTATCAATGACTACAGGAAGTCCGAGTGTATCCTCCAGCATGGTTCCCAAATAGACATCCTTCCAGTTGAAATCAGGAGAAAAGGATATGTACCCTTGATTCTTATCAAGTAATCCACCGATGGATAATCCCACACCAAGCACCTCGGACTTAGAGACAGCAAATTCCTTTATTAGAGTATCTATCAACTCTATGATCTGTTCTACTATGGATTTCAGACTGTGATTTCGCCTTGTCGGTATTTTTTGTTTCAAGAGCAATTGCCCTTTAAGGTTCGCGACAGCGACAGTCGTGTTAGTCAGACCAACATCTACGCCAAGAACATACATGTGATCACCTGAAAGAGTCAGAAGCCTGGGCTTACGCCCCCCCTGCTTCATAGCGTTCCCTTCACCAGACTCACAGATGAATCCTTCAGAGATCAGATCTGTGACGATTGCTGAAATAGTCATCTTACTAAGGTCTAATGAACGGGCAAGTTCAGCTCTGGAAACCTCCCCATGCTTTTTGAGTTCTCGCAATATCAGGGACCTGTTTAACAATCGCGCATTTTCAGGATCACCTTTTTTTATCATAGTGCCTCTCTTTTGTGTAAGGATACCATACTTACTAACTTTGTCAACTTCTTTTTTGTTTTTTTCAAGAGGTTCGTGCATCCTTTCACAGTTCTCTTCAGAACTGCAGTAGGTGTTTAACACATCACCCCACTCCTGCATAGGCCAGGTATGTCACAGATACCTGAAATTTGAGCTGGCTTGCATACGGACCGCTGCAGCTTTGCTCCCAGCCTCCCGGATTCTACTCATCCCAAGACAGAGAACAGGAGCGGATCCGATACGTGAGAACAGTACGATCTACGAACTGGCAGCAACAATTTGAAGCCGTCTGTATATCATTCACATAAAACCCGATAGATATCGCGGTAGGACCTGCTAAAAGATTTAGACCCAAATACAAACCATCCGCAAGGGGTACAGGTTTTTGATTGATTTCTGCTGACTTCGTTGAAAAATTGAGACTGCTAAATCTGCAAAGCAGGATATTCACAGGTATGCATTGTCTTTAAATGATCAACAAGTACCTACCCTGCAATTAATTACCGGCACACGCCTTGTACGTTACGAGAGCCTATGGGGGTGCAGTGTCTTACACGCATACTCTTGAGAACAGTCGTGTTGAGTTTTATCATAATAATCCACAACACTATTGGAGATTATCATGTACAGCTATACTGACAGGATCCTTTCGATCGCTCCGCTGATCGCCCGCACATCACTTTTTTGGTATCTGGAAGGTTCTCCGTACACTGATCAGAGTGATGAGCACTCTCATCAGTGGTGCATCATCGAACAGAGCAGGCCAGGAGAACCACGCATGAGATCATAGGGTCAGATGCTGCAAGCCTGTACATGGCGAACAGGTGAATTCTAGAGCCTGAGAAGCGACTCTTCTCCCCCCGGGTAGAGACCTCCAGCCCGAATGACGAAACAGAGCCCCCATACCAGCTGATCAACAGGGATTCGGGTGTTTGCACCTGGCAATTATCCATAGTACCAGTACCTTGGCAGCACGCGTGAGCACTACGTGCTGATGGAGATCCACAGAACCCAGCCGTTCCAGATATCTACAAGCTCTGATCCCGGAACATAAGAATAGATCGCTCTTGAGGTATGTGGATAAACAAAAAATACTGCACGTATATGACACGGGCAGATACCATCATTGCTCTATGGCTATGGAGAAGACGGTGCAAGCTGCTCTGATGAGATAGTTCATCTTCGGTTCATAGAGCACGGACAGGTACAGGATCCCCTCTGCCAGACAGACAGGATACCCATCCTGAAGCAGATGACTTCTTTCGGGCACGTCATACCGTCGGCCGATTCACCGGTAGAGCTCTTACCGTATTTACATCTTCAGCCATGTACAAACCCCCTGTACATCCGGTACCATACGATCAAGAACCATGGAGGCATAGATGAAAGAAGTTGAGATCACCCGAGCTATCGCAGGATGGGATAGGGAATTGGAACACGGGGTCTTTCTGACTACCGGGACCGGGACACAGGTTAACACGATGACCATAGCCTGGGGAGCAACCGGTAGATTCTGGAACAGACCCTGCATCACCGTCGCAGTACGTCACTCTCGCTACACCCACGATCTGATCGATCTGAGTGATCAGTTCGTCATCAGCATACCTGCAGCTGGAAGTCTGAAGCAGGAACTGAGTATCTGCGGGACCAGATCAGGCAGAGAGATCGATAAGTTCGATGCATGCTCACTGACACGGGAGTACGTCCCAGAGACCACCATCCCCCTGATCGCCCAGTGTGAGTACCACCTGGTCTGCACCATAAGCTATAGACAATCGATGGATCCCCTTCTCATCGATGCTGAGTATGTGCACCAGTCCTACACAGATCATGATCACCACACTATGTACTATGCTCAGATCATCAAGGCATATCAGAGCTGATCATACCTGAGATCGTATACCCCGTTCACCTGCAGCAGAGAGAACTGCAGGACTTGTACTATTGATGACTGCCGAACACAGAACGACTGATGACAGGACTGCCAGCAGTCCTGTCATCAAGTGAGGATGCATCTCCTATGCCGAAGTCAACCGGGAGGCTGATTCAGACAGGGTAGATCACCTTCGTTCAGTCATCGTTCATCTGTTCACTCACCAGAAAGAACTCACCTGCATCCTCGATGGCAGCCTCAACGCTATCTGCATCATCCCCGGTAATGATGAGGACCCCCTCTGTTGGAGTGATACTGGCAAAATCAACAGCTGCGAACCAGTCATGGACGTTGAACACCAGTTCCAGCGTATCCTCCTCACCCTCTGAGATCACCACTCCCTCAGGATCCTCGAACTTGAAATCCTCGGTATTAGCATACGAATAGCTAAAAGAGGTCTCTCCTCCAGTATCATCATGATAGGTCCCTGTGATCAGTACGCTGAATCCTCCGGTAAGGACATCTGTCAGTTCCATCTCGATCTTGGTATAGGTCCCCGGGGCAAGTCGTACCGTGCCGAACTCCTGCTCGGAGATATCACCCATGAGATCTACGGTGAAGGGCCCTGTGAACAGGGTCTCAAGATCATCAGAGTCCACATCATCTGCTATAGCAGCGGTCTTCAGTTCGATCCTCTCCAGCCCGATGAGCGCCGTATCGATCTCATAGTAGGGATTGAACTAAACCGCTACGCGGTGGATTAAGAAATTTCTCATAGACACCGTATCTTCATTTGAACATCGGCTTTGACCTCATATATGATATTTTCATGTGCTGTCAGCACATAGAAATAATCATTCACTATGAGGAGT
>JAIPFY010000028.1 GCA_021736385.1 Spirochaetia bacterium
TCTAATGATGGTGGTAACAAATAGGAAGTATCACGATCAACTGGTTTGAATATCTGTCTCATCTTATGCACCTTTCTTGCTGTGTATCTATTCCCGAACTCTATCATATTTTTAGAGAAAAGTCCGACAGACTCCTAGAAACCAGGCTTTCTAACGATTCAGCGATAAGCGCTTAGAATGTCATATTGCCAATTCTTCGGTCATAACTTATGGGACGAGCTACTAGCAAAGGAGTTTCGTGAACATGCAACCGGACGTAAAGGTGGTTCTCAAGTGTTCATCACGATCCACCAGCCCTGTTGTGTTGATGCCTTGGAACCTGAGGACGTATGGATCCTTGAAAAGGCACAGGAAGGATTTTCCACGATACGAAGAGCAAGTGATTATGCGATTATCAGGGATATGGTAGAGGTCGACATTGATGAAGAGCCGAAAATGGTACAAGATCCTAGTATCATGAGTGGAGATAGATCGAAGAAATCGAATCGAATCGATTTCCTTCTCTACTATTTCCTTGATAATTGATTTTTACCACGATACACTATATTCCATCATGTCTGTTCTATATCCCATTATGCAGATGCACTGATGCACAGAGCTGATGAGACTGGGAGGATCAGGGTGTAAGCTCTAAACGAAGAAGGTGCATGCTAATCATGGGGAGCAGTCGTGCAGGAATGACGTCTGTGGTGCCTTTCGATTCTGAGCCCGTTTCCAAGCAGGGAATATGCAGATCTGTTGCGCTAATAATTGATGGAAAGCATGCTGTGTGTGACCGTTATCGATGCTACGAGAGGGATAGTCCTTCGCACAGGACGACTACACGTTCAACAAGAACCAGGAGATGGTTATCATGGCAAATATTGAAGGGTTTCGAATAAAGAATTTCAAGACACTGAAAGATATCTCGTTGGGGAGGCTCTGGAATCAGCAACGTTCTATGCCATTGACAACCATGACGGTAGTGATCGGGAAGAACGGGGTGGGGAAAAGTACATTGTTTGATGCCTTTGGTTTTCTAGCAGATTGTTTAAAATCCGGGGTCGAAGAAGCATGTGACTCTCGTGGCAGGGGTGGTTTTGGCAATATACTCTCTCAAGGCCAGCAAGGGCCTATTGAGTTTGAGGTCTACTATAAAGAAGATGGGAATGCCCGACCGATCACCTATGAACTTTCAATAGCTGTAGATCCTTCTGGTAGACCATTTGTGCTTAAAGAACGCCTCAGACAGCGAAGAAAAGGTCAAAAACATGGCTGGCCATTCTCATTTCTGGTATTGAACAGTGGGAAAGGTGTTGCATGGAAAGGGGATCAGAGTGGTTACCAGATTGATGAGACAAAAGGAGATTTTGATCTCTCCCGTCTCATGGAATCTCTCAGATCAGGAACTGCTAAAGAAGAATCGAAAGAGACGGAAGTCGTCGAGCTTGATGACTGGCGAAAACTTGGTATTGCGACCCTTGGGGCACTTAAACAGCATCCGAGGATATCAGCATTCAGGCGATTCATAGAAGGCTGGTATTTGAGTTACTTCACTCCTGATGCAGCCAGGAGTCTTCCTCTTGCCGGTCCTCAAAAACACCTGAATATTCATGGTGATAATCTTGGTAATGTTGTTCAGTTCATGGAGAGGGAGCATCCCAAACGATTTCAGAACATCCTGAACAGGATTGCCGAGAAGATCCCCGGAGTCGAGAAGATCGATTCTGAAAGGACCAATGATGGAAGATTGCTTCTGCGCTTTAATAACAGAGGTTTCAAAGATCCGTTTTATGCCCAGCAGATGTCTGATGGAACCCTGAAAGTTTTTGCATATCTTCTTTTACTGGAAGATCCTGCTCCGCCACCATTCTTGTGTATAGAGGAACCGGAGAATGGCTTGTACCATAAACTTCTTGAATCTCTAGCAAAGGAGTTTCGTGAACATGCAACCGGACGTAAAGGAGGTTCTCAAGTGTTCATCACGACCCACCAGCCCTATTTTGTTGATGCCTTGGAACCTGAGGAAGTATGGATCCTTGAAAAGGCACAGGAAGGATTTTCCACGATACGAAGAGCAAGTGATTATGCGATTATCAGGAATATGGTAGAGGAGGGGTTGCCACTTGGTGGACTCTGGTATAGTGATTATCTGGATGCGAGGTGATGACACATGCATTTTGAGATTCTCATTGAAGACCAGTCTGGTAAAAGAATGCTGGATGTGCTTGTTCCGAACATCATAGGTGAGAATGATACCTATATCATACACTTTTACAAAGGTATTGGCAGAATACCGAAGGGATTATCATCAAGCAAAGATGCAGATAAACGTATTTTACTTGATCAACTGCCTCGACTTCTTCGAGGATATGGAAAAACTTTCGCAAGTTATCAATCAGGATATCAGGCAGCATTGATCCTAGTCTGTGATCTTGATGATAAGTGCCTGAAGACTTTTCGTCAGACGCTCACGACAACTCTAGAGTCTTGCAGAAAAAAGCCCCTGACACGGTTTTGCATAGCGATTGAAGAGGGAGAAGCATGGCTGCTTGGTGATATACCAGCAATAAAGGCTGCTTACCCAAGAGCAAAAGATGCCGTACTTGCTGCCTACAAGAATGATTCGATCTGTGGTACCTGGGAGAGACTTGCAGATGCTGTCTATAAAGGAGGTTCTGCTAATCTTTCGAAGAACGGGTGGCAGGCTGTTGGTGCTGAGAAATCAAAATGGGCAGAAAAGATCAGCCCCTTTATGCAGGTCGACAAGAATTCTTCAGCCAGTTTTGCCTACTTTCGTGACACCCTGCGTGCTCTTTCTGGGGATCACTGTTCCTGAGAACGGGAGTAACTCTCAATAGGTCCATGACGAGTATCATTGCCTATAGCTGATGCTACAAGCTACTGCAGGACGGTGTATACGCTGCTCAATGGGTATGTGGTGCAGACCTGTTCGTTACGGTTGACCACAGCCGCCAGGCAGTGGCCTTCCATCCCCCGAGGGGTGACTCGATGGTCAGCAGAGGTGCCTGGTCTGTAGCCCAGCGGTTCTTCCAGGAAGCTCCCTCTCCTCCAAGATCGAGCCTGCGTGCGCCCTCTCTGTGAACAGTCTCGATCGCATGGATGAAGCCTAAGAGACCGGGACTGTAGGAGGCGTATTCGGTATCGTAATAGGTGTAGGTGAACCAACTGTCAGTACCGTGAGAAAGGACCAGAAGGGCTGATACATAGATATCACCCAACCGTACCAGATGCAGGTCTATAAATCCTCTGTGGACCCACACCCCCACGATGTCAGAGAACCACCGGTCCAATGCGATCGGGTCAACGATCTGTTCGGTACCAGTCTCTGCGATCTGCCAGGACCGGGAACGAAGACGAAGGAACTCACCCCACAGGCGCGTAGACTCTTCGCTGCTCTCAGGGGAACCCTGCATACGCTCAAAGACGACAGGTTCACCGAAGTCCTTCACGATCTTACGACGCGCACGCTGGGTGTTCCTCCTGGTCTTGGAAGTCATCTTACTATCCATGTAGACACTCAGGTCATCGGTGAGCATGATCACCTGATTCTGCGTGTATTCGGTACACCGGGCATTGATGTCGACTGCGATGAGCTGGTGAAACAGCGATAGCCCGGGATCGTTCTCCATGCGGTAGAGGGTGACCAGATCACAATCGGTGCTCCTGGCGATCTCAGGCATCGCCTGAGCCAGAGCCCGGGAGGAAGCCGCTTCAGCACCTTTGGGCACGAACATCGGAGGGATCCCGATGGACATGGCATCCAGGGAACGCAGGATCTTCCAGGACAGACGATGCCGACGCTGGGTATCTTCCAGCCACAGGGCCACAGCAGGCAGATCGGTGCCATTCGGAAGTTCGATGAACCAGCACGTCTTCTCTCTATGGAAGTTCTTCCATAGAGAGAACATCGCCTCCCATGACATCCAGGGGTTCGTTATCCCGGAGGCCTCAAGCTGCTCTACCTGGGGACGCACACGATGCCAGTCGGCATCGCAGCGTAATGGGCTGATCGTACACCTTGTTGTGCTCTCCTTCATGATCTCTGTTCTCCTTGTAAGAACGGCTCCTGATGGGGTGTTCTCATCCCATCAGGGACCCTTCTCTGACGAATACGCTGGCGAAGAGCCCAGAGTCTTCCGGTCCATCCCCCGAGGGGGAACGTGATCTTGACCAGAAGCTCCTGCCGGTTAGCCCAGAACCGCTTCCCACTATCGCTGGTCGGGCCAAGTACCCATCGTCTGATCACATCCGCATGACACTGATCGATGAGCTGGGCGAAGAGTACCCGGCCGGGGCTGTATGCTGCATACGCTTCATCAAACGCTTGGATGACGACCCAGCAGGTCTGATCAGTACAGCAGCTGAGGATCCCGGCGACTATCGTGTCTTCACTCCTAAGCAGCGATATCTCCAGCCAGCCCCTGCTTGCCCAGTCCCTGATGACTTCCTCATCGAATGCCAGCATCGTCTCTGGTGCTGCCGGGTCACGCTCGACTGCCTGAAGCAGCTGCCAGGAGCGACGCCTGAGATCGACGAAGGAGACCCATCGGGCCTGGAGTTCCGGGTCATCCCAGGACGATCCACGGATACGATCTACCCGCAGAGGTCCGATACGCTCTTGGAGTAGACGACCTGCTCTTCGAAGGTTATAGAGGGACTTCGCCTTCTTGGTGCTCCAGTATGCCCCGACATCTTCTGAGCATACGATCTCATAGCTGATCCCCATCTCTTCGATCAGGCAGGGGATGTGGCAGCCGTGAAGGAGGGTCTGTATCTCTTGGGCATCTGTATGCAGCAGCTTGGTCAGTGACAGGATGCTGGCCCCTGTCACCTGATGTACTGTCGTACGTGCGGTGATCAGTGCCTCGATCGCTGCCAGCTGCCCACCGGAAGGCGCGAGTGATGGCTGTCTTCTCATGACGTGGTGGTCAAAGGACTGCAGATACGTGACGTTCTGCTTCAGCTGTGTCCTGACTCTGTCAGAAAAGAAGAACAGGCCGGCAGGGTCTTCAGGATCCCCTACGGTGATCAGCCAGGCAGCACGGGGACTACCTGAGTATTCCCATGCAGCGTGGGCATAGGTCCAGCTGCTATAGAGTCCACAATCACAGGAGGCTTCACAGCTCTGGGCAGCTGCCCGTACCGAAGCCCATGATGCTGTGTCAGCCAGCGGTACGATCGTGATAACAGGAGCTTGGGTGTCCCTGATGATCAGTCGTCGCAGAGCCCTGCGCTCCTCTTCAGGGGCGAACCTCAGGGCATACAGGAGGATATAAGAGCCAGCCGCTAGTGCGGCTGCCCCCGCCGAGGCAAACAGCCAGGTACGTCCTGGTGGGACGTGCCTGAGGATTAGGATCCGAAAGATCGTGCCTGTGAGTGTCGCTACTGTGAACGGGATCAGATGGGGCCATACGATCAGCTGCCAGGAGGCACTCAGGCGGACTTCGAAGTGATGGGAGAACCGTGATAACAGGACCGGAAGAGCGATACAGAGGGTCACGAGCAGTGAGGCCATAGCCGGCCCTGTCGGACCGGCTGTGGCTCGTCCCAGCAGCCAGGCTGCAGGGAGGAACACCGCTCCCATCAGTATGGAGAACAGGTTGGTGAAGCGGTGGTGTCCACCGACAGCCAGGGCATGTGTAGCAGCCATGACAGGCATACTAAAGACCACATCAAGGACCAGCAGAGCTAAGGGCAACTCTGCCAGGGTTGCTATCTGTGGACCTACCCAGCCGTAGAGGAACGGGTAGCCCAATGGTAAGGCTACTGCTGCGAGGGGGCCGCAGAAGAGCAGGGAACGGCGTATCAGGCTCATGGTCAGCCAGCCTGCCTCCTGACGTCGGGATGGCTGATTGGCAAGGGCTGTGACCTTCGGACCGCCGGCAGCTACCGCCTGATTGGAGAGATCCAGACTGATGTTCGCCAGTCTGGAAGCCACACTGTAGGCACCGGTCGCCACGACCCCTGATACTCCCTGAACCAGGAAGACACTGATACGGAGGAAGATGACATTCGAGACCTGCCCGATCCAGGCGAAGAGGGCGAACTCAGAGAGGCGAGGCAGCTGTGTACGGCTGAAGTACGTTGGATGGAACGATGAGAGAGGCAGTACACCGGTAGCGAGGATGATGTAGATGCTGTGTTCCAGCAGCATGCAGCCAAGATGCACGAGGGCAAGTCCTCTGAGTCCGGCACCGGAGCGAAGAGCTAGCCAGGAGAGGAGGAACGCAAGAAGGGAGGTGATTCCCTGTACGATATGTACACGGCTCATAAATCGCTGTGAGATCAATAGACCGGGGAACAGGCGCAGGGGGATGGACAACGCCGCATGAGTGATGAGGATGGATACCATCGATACGGCTTCTGTTGATAGTTCTTCCGGGATAGCGATCCAGTCGATGAGCAGGTCTCCCAGTGGTAATGCTGCCAGCAGGATGCCGCAGAGTGGAAGAGTGAGCCAGAAGGAGGTACAGACGGTCTCACGGAAGAGGATCGGATCCTGTGCTGCATCGATGGTCGACATGAACCTGTTAGCAGATTGCAGCAGACCCATCTCGAGTAACGATAGACCTCCGACCAGTGCCAACCCCAGCGCCCAGACACCGAATCGGCTCTCGCCGAGGTATGAGATGATGAGAGGCACCAGGATCATCATCGAAACCAGTTGGGAGCCCATCCGAAGGACCCCTGATAGGGTGTGACGGAGCAGGAGGGTGTCTCCTCTGCGGGCGGTGGGAGATGAAGGATCGGTAGAAGGACGTTTCATGAGTGCAGCTCTCCTTCAGGATCATATGTGGCTAAACAGGTCCGGATACAAGAACTGTGTGCAGATTCATAGCAGTCAAAGTCAGGGGGCAGATCCCACAGGAACAGCCCCCTGAGGGGTCTTCTATCTGCTCCGATCTTTTGCTATGTATTCCCAGATTCATACTGTTCTGATCTGCTTCAAGACTAGAGCATGGGCATGGGGCTGTCAAGGATATAATCCGTTTGGCTCAAACTACTCTGCAGGGCTGTGCAAAGCAGTAATCTCCTGAACCCCCGCACAGGTATGCTGTAGACAGATCACGATACGCTCTTGTTTGCGTACCTGCAGTTCCCAGTCATAGGTTCTACCCGCTCATGAAGTGCCTGTGTATGTAGGATATGCTCCTGGGACTTGAATGTGCATCATCTCCACGATGACTGAGGCTATGAAGGTGCGTACCAGATGGCCTTCTGAATCTCTGGTCGGTATGGATTCCTAGAGGATCGAGACTCCCTGAGATGATCGCTGCAGCTGTCGGATCGGCACCAGAGATGAGAGCAGGTCATCAGATGTATGCGAACAGAGATGACTGCTGATACCCGGGAGAGCGGATGGAGAAGAAGCTGAAAGACACCCCCTCCCGATAGTGACGGGAGGGGGGCATCCGATAGGAAAAAGCAGTACCTGCTGCAGAGAGCCAGCATGTGTCAATAGGTGCCGAAGATTCCCGCATGGTACCCTTTATCCATGCAGCTCTCAAGTTCGATCTCAACCATCATCTCATCGAAATATGTCAATGGTGATTCATCATCATCATCTTCCAGATCAAAAGCATCGCCATCGATCTGGTCATCCTCATCTTCTTCGCTTTGCAGTTCATCATCTTCAAGTTCATCATCTTCTTCCAGATCTTCGTCTTCATCGTCATCATCGAAGAAGCCAATCAGAGACAGATCGTAAGGGTTCACGAAGTCTGGTAATTTCTGAATGAAACCGAACATCAGGACAGGGAAGGTCACCGGTTCGCTGACCTGAGTCTTCTGGACTCGTATGCGATGCATCCAGTCTGCACCAAAATCATAGCGGTAGAACATGGTCAGATCATCGATGATCTCCATCGCCTGTTCCAGGGTGAGATCGGTATCAGACTCAGGCGCATCGGCATCGAAGAGATCAAAGATCCGAAACGCGTTGTCCGATCGGGGCTGGACCCTGTAGTACGAGAACATCCCCTGGACGAGGAACTCGAACATGTGGTTGTTATCATAATCGAAGAGGATCTGCATCACATAATGGAGTTGTCTGAAGGTGATGGACCCGGGGACCATGACCTTTCTCCAACTGTCCAGCCCCTTGAGCTCAAGCTGTACGAACAGGGTATAGGCTGTGTGGAACTCCAACTCCGATTCCTCCTGTGTTTCTTCCAGCACTTTGGTCATACTGGTATAGGGATACTTCTTGCCTTCTCCCCTCTTGGCGATCACGGCAGTGGAGTTGATGATGTTCGTTATGAGCGACTGGAACTGCGCATCGGGGGTTATGAACTGCTTTCGTTTCACGATCTCCTCTTCAGCCTTATCGAGTCTGTTCGAATAGGTCTGTCCTTTGATCGTGGTGAATACCACTTCTCCTGAGCCCTGCAGGTATCGGTCGACCAGGACCTTACTGATCCCCAGATCAAGAAGGGCTCTCTGGAGACCCTCATAGATGAGCTTTTCCAGGGCATCGCGACTGAGATCGTTCACATCATAGATGAAGCAGGTGAATCGGGTCCTGTCATGACACAGGATCAGGCTCTCCTTGTCTGCTATCTTCGTCAGCTTACCACTCCATCGGACCATGGGGTCATCGCCCTTCTGACGTACCGGCTTGAACTGTGCTGCTTCATACAGCTCCTTGGTCATACAAATCTGCATATCAACTCCTTTTCCTGACTGCCGCCTGCTGGGTCTCCATCAATCTTACCAGAGATTTTTCCTGGTGAGAAGAAAAAGATACAGCTTCTGCTGTATCTTCAGTACCCTGAGACAGCAGAAGGACCCTCTGGTGAACAGATTATTCTCTTAAGGGGGCAGGGGAGATCCAGAAAAGCCCGTGGGGGTTAGCTCTACCCCTGATCCTCAGGCTGTGCTAGACTGGAGATCAAACTTATGAAGAATCAGGAGGAAGCAGCTATGGATCCCTTAGGACAGTCCTATGAGCATAAGGCCGGGACGATCATACAGAATCTGAAGAAGCGTCAGATAGCGGGTGTCTATGTCCCGAGTGCCGATCAGGCACGGGAGTACATCCTCTCCGGCATACCCGATGGTGCGACGGTCAGTTGGGGCGGTTCGATGACTGTCGATGCTCTTGGGGTGAAGCAGGAGCTTGCCGCACGTAATCTCACCTGTCTGGACCGGGCACTGGCAGCAGATGATCAGGAGGTGCAGGCTATCTACCGTCAGGCCTTCAGTGCCGATTTCTATCTTACCGGATCCAATGCGATCACCATCGATGGTAAGCTGGTGAATGTCGATGCGACCGGTAACAGGGTGGCTGCCCTCATCTTCGGACCGAAGAAGGTGTTCGTCTGTGTGGGCATGAACAAGGTCGTCTCGAATGAGCAGGAGGCGATCAGCCGTGTGCGTGATCAGGCAGCTCCCCCGAATGTCAACAGGTTGGGAATGAAGACCCCCTGTGCGACTACCGGAGTCTGTGGACACTGCCATAGTGTAGACTGCATCTGCTGCCAGACGGTGATCACTCGTCACAGCCGCCAGAAGGGGAGGATCGAGGTGATCCTGATCGGAGAGGCTCTGGGTTACTGACCGGGATCAGATCTCGATCTCCTGCATCCGACGGGAGACCAGCTGCATCCGCTGTTCCAGATTCATCCCGTTCTCCCGGGGGAAGCTGATCTCACTGACGATCTTCCCGTCACAGAGGAACAGGACCCGCTCACTCTGTGCTGCGACCTTCGCATCATGGGTGACGAGCATGATGGTCGTCCCCTCTGCATGGATGGCTGTGAAGATATCCATGATCTCCTGTGCCGTTCTGGAATTCAGGGCACCGGTCGGCTCATCGCCGAAGATGATCTTGGGGCTGCACATCAGAGCCCGGCAGATACCCGCACGCTGAAGCTGCCCCCCTGATACCTGAGTGATGTTCCTGCGTTCCAGATCAGCGATACCCAGCTTCTTCATGAGCTCTCTGGCTTGAGAGGTGATCTTCGGGAGCTGTTTTCTGTTATCGCGCAGCGATGGCAGGATGATATTATCGAGGATGTTCAGATTCTTCAGCAGGGTTGGCTGCTGGAACACGAACCCCATCTCGTTCCTGCTCATGTGGGCGAACTCGTTCTCGGAGAGATTCGAGACATCTCTGCCGTCAAAATGGATCGTTCCGCTGTCGATACGATCCATAGCGCTGAGGGCATACATGAGAGTGGACTTTCCCGAGCCTGAGGGTCCCATCACTGAGACGAACTCCCCCTGAGCGATCTTCACTGACACTCCATCAAGGACGTTTCGTTTCTCCTGATGCTCTCCATAGACCTTGACGATGTCTTTACCGGTGATGATATGTGTGTGCATCTGCTTACTCCTTGATGTGGTCGATCATAGTGATGTGTCCTGCCCGTGAAACACCGATCCCGGTAGCAGCGAGGACTGCAGCAGCCATCATCAGGGGGCTGATGAGATAGGCGGTGAAAGGATCGATCGTGAAGCTGAACGAGGCGGCTCCGAAGGCTGCGATGACCTTCCCTGCGAGTACCTCCCCGAGGGTATTGGCTGCCACCGTCCCAAGCACCACCCCGATGAGCAGGACGAAGACCGAACGGGAGATATACTGCACCCTGATGTCTGCACTGGTGAATCCCAGAGCTTTCATCACGGCGATCGGGTATCGATCTCTGGCTATGAGCATCTTCATGAAGAGCAGGGTGACCAGGACAGAAACGGCAAGAGCGACCGCTGCTGCTGCACCGGCTGCTTTCCTGACCGACTCGATCGTCGAACCGAAGGTCTGATCGATATAGGCATCCACCCCGGAGACCTTGGCATACCCGAACAGTTCAGCATAGCCTCGTGTCTTCTCCTCTGCCAGAGAGGGGTCATCCAAGGCGGCGCTGATGACCGCCCACATGGTCCTGGCCGAGGGATCGCTGAACGAGGCCTTCGCGGTCTTCCCGCCGTTGGTGATGTCAGAATAGATACCGCTGACGGTAAGCACTCGAGGACTTCCGTTCAGCAGCAGGGTGAGGGTGTCCCCCACCTGCGTACCGAGTTCCCGTGCATTGATCGAAGAGAGTGCAATCTCATCCTCGGATGAGACTCCGCTGCCTTGAGCATATGATATCGGGAAGACCGAATGATCTCCCAGTTCAACGGTGATCTGTTCTCGTGATCCCTCATCAGTGATGAGGGTATAGACTTTCGTAGTATAGACTGCAGAGGCTGTCACTTCAGGATCGGCAGAGAGTGCCTGTGCTATCAGAGAGGCCTTCTCGGGGATCGAATCGGTCTGCTGGATGTCAAAACGCAGATCATAGCTGCCGACTCCCATATAGGAGATGAAGTCCTTCGAAGATATGGTGTTATAGAGGTTCTGCGGGAAGATGATGATACATGCGGCGATGATCAGTACAGCGAGCATGGTCGCATAGAGACTCTTGCGGGACAGTACATCCTTGATCCCGAGAAAGACATTGACAGGAACCAGGTTGTTCTGGTTCAAGGAGAGCCGGCTGTGTAGGTGAGGTCGTTTCTGAGATCCCCCGTACCTGATAGCCTCCACTGCTGATATGCTGCGGAATCGGTGCAGTATCCGGTACACGTAGATCATGACAGCGGCTCCTATGAGCAGGACCCCCAGCAGCGACAGAAGCGGTGCGAGAGCGGTGTTATCGCTTTCTCCCATGAACAGTCGTATGTTCTCCAGAAGCAGGCCTTTGAACACGTAGGAGAGAGCAAGACCAAGGAGACTACCGGTCACGGCAATGAGGGCATAGCTCATCAGATAGATCTTCTTGATGTCGTTCAGCTGCAGGCCGATCGCTTTCATGATGCCGATCTCCCGGTAATCATCCTCGATCTTCGCAAGGAGGGTGAATCGTATGCACATGAATGCGATAGCGACGATGAGCAGGCTCACCAGAAGGATCACGGCGATCATGAACCCGTCAGAGAGAGCATTGATCATCTTGAACAGCGGATAGGTGATCGTTGGGCCGTTAGCCTCGAGTCCCGCTTCGATGTAGGCACTCTCGAAGGCACTGAGCCGTGAGAGATCATGCAGCCTGAACTCGATGAGGTACTCGATCTCCCCGAACTCCTGCAGTTTCTCATAGTCGTTTGCACTGATGAGAAATCGTTTCGATGATGAGAGGTTGGAGTTCATCTGGGAGTCCCGGAGAAAGCCGGCGACCGTGAAGCTCATTCCCTTCACCACGAGCTCATCTCCGATGGCTGCGGTCTGGTCTTTCAGGTAGCACAGGGGGACATATACCTGGCCGTCTGAGACGGTGATGATCTGGTTGTCCAGATCAAGCAGGTAATCGAAGTGCTCACTCTGTACGGAAAACCCGTTATCCTGGACATTGGAGGCCAGGGAGTTGCTGCCGATCACGATCTGGGCACTCTCGATATTGAGGAACTCGAGGATCTGGTACTCGAGCACGTCAGGCTGCTGCTGTGCGAAGGAATCGATCCCTGCAGGATCAATCGGACCTGCATGCATCTGCATGAAGTGCGGTGTCTGAGCCTCTCTCATGAGCGTTTCCATCGCCCCGGACAGATTGATGATCAGCACTGCTGCCAGTGCGACAAGCAGTGCAGCAGCTGCTATGAACAGCATGGTGATCGTAGTGACCACTGTGTTCCGTGCGATATCATTGTAGATTATTCTGGCATACATCTATACTGTTCCCTCTTTGTCTCACGCCTTGAGATCCTACCGACGTATCGAAGCAGAGGGATCCGATGGTATCCGGTACCCTGCTTTCATATATCGATAAAAGTTGCATCATATCAGATGCCTGTTCCCTGTGCCAGAGCGGATACCGGTATCTGTATATATCTTCTTCTTCCTGCGAGGCTTCTGCAGGGACAACGGCATCCTGAAGCATGTCTTTGTGAACGGAATGCACTATTATTTCGAACATGGAGCAGGTATCATATGGTATGGTGCATACAGGAGGATCATATTATGGATAGGGTAACGAGGACTCAAGGCTCCAGGGTAGGATACTTCTTTCTCATCACCTTCCTCTTCTCCTGGTCGTTCTGGGGTTTGGGGGTACTCCATGCCCTGGGAGTCCTGATCCTGCCGTTCCCCCCGTTGGTGATCGTCGGGATCGGAGCGCATGGTCCTCTTGTTGCGGCGCTGTGGCTGAGGTATCGTACCGGTGGCAGGACTGGTGTCATCTCTCTGCTCAAGTCAGGCTTCACGATCCGTATGAAGGCGATCTGGTGGATCGCGATCCTCCTGCTCCCATCGGTCTTCGCAGGGCTCGCCCTCTGGCTGCGCATGAGAGAGAGCACCTTCCTGCCTGATACCCCCCTGCTTGATCAGCCGCTGCTGATCATTCCCACCTTCCTGTTCCTGTTCTTTCTCGGAGGGTCTTTCCAGGAAGAATTCGGTTGGAGAGGCTGTGCTCTTCCTATCCTGCTGAAGCGGTGGTCCCCTCTCGCGGCATCTCTTATCCTGGGTACGTTCTGGGGAATCTGGCATCTGCCGCTCTTCTTCATCACCGGATTGAGTCAGACCTACATGCACTTCGGCATCTTCTTCCTGCTCTCAGAGGCCTTCAGTATCCTGTTCACCGGTGTCTATCTGCTGACCGGGAACAACCTGTTCAGTGCACTGCTGCTCCATACGGCGATCAACACCTCCCTGTCCCTCTTTCCCCCGATCGAACAGCGATCAGGTGGAGACCGGAGAGCCATGGTCTACCTGATGCTCATCTACGGGGTGGCGGCGATCATGCTGATCCTGCTCAGACCTGCTCTGCGTAAGCCGGGCGGTTTCGAGCAGTCTGCAGCCTCCGGGCACTAGCAGGTGTGAACACAGGTGGTGATACAGAGGTTGCCATTGGTGGTTCTCTTGAACCTGTGGTATAGTGGTGGTACTACAACCACACGATAAGGAGCCGGCACGTGCATACCCATGTGATGATCGTGGAAGATAATCCAGCCTTGAATCGCAGTCTGCAGCGGCTGCTGCGCAAAGAGGGGTTCTCAGTCTCTGCAGCAGCTGATACCGAAGAGGCGAGAAGCCTCTATGATCGTGAACATCCGCAGATCGTCATCCTTGACGTGATGCTCCCTGATAAGCAGGGGTATACGATCATTCCCCATCTGCGGGAACATCAGCAGTGCTATGTGCTCATGCTCACTGCCCTCGATGATTCGTACAGCAAGCAGTTATGCTATACCCTCGGGGCAGATGACTATATGACCAAGCCGTTCGATATGCATGAACTGGTCTATAAACTCCGGGCGATCAACAGACGCATGGTCGCTCACAGGACCACCTATACCATAGGTGATCTGGTGCTTGATATGGAGAGCAATGAGATCAGCTGCAACGGGCGGACCTGTGTACTGCAGCCGAGTCAGGCGCGATTCTTGAAGACGCTCTACTGCAGCTATATCGAGCAGCGCTATCTGACTCAAGCTGATGCAGCACTGTGCCAGCATACTGAGTTCGAGGCAGAAGACAGTGCCCGGATCCATACCCTTGCAGCACGACTGAGGAAGAACCTCTCAGATCTGAGAAGTACCAGTGTCATGATCGAGTCGGTGTACGGCAAAGGCTACCGGCTGATCCTGTTTCCGGAGGAATCGGCTACGTGAACAGAAGAGGTGTGCGCATCCTGCTCAGCATAGCAGCGCTCTCGGTCGTACTGCATGCAGCAGTGATCTGCTCTCTGGATCTCATGAATACCCACTGGGCGGACTATGCTGATCTCTCATCGGGGACCATAGATGCTGCAGCTATCCCCCGGGACTCACCCCTGATCTTCTCTCTCAGCGGGCAGCCTGCTGATCGTAACTGTTTCCGTATCATCACTGAACCTTCAGAGCGTCTGGCTCTCATCTATGAAGATGTCCATGCGCCGTACCGGCTGTCGATCCAGGGGGAGACCATGGGGCAGAACCTTCTGCCCCATGGTCCTGCCTACCGGGAGGAGATGGGGTACAGTTTCTATCAGGTCGAGAGCCCCGGGACAGGAGATGCTGCACTGCAGCTGTGTCTGGAGCGGAAGGTGCTTCCTGTGAAGCCCAGTGTACAGGCACTCTTCTATCTCGGTACTCCCAAGGTGATCACCGACATGATCCGGCTTCGTTCGATGTATGCCAGTGCTCTGTTCGTCTGTTTTCTGATCATCCTGTTCATCAGTACTGTCGCCTACCTGCGATACCGGGCAGATCATATGCTCATCATGGTGCTGATCAGCCTGGTCTCTGTGTTCAAGAGTATCATAGCCGGTGATCTTCCCCATCTCAGCGCTCTGATGGGTGTGACCCTCGGGAACATGCTCTTCTGGGACAGCCTCACGGGGGTCCTCAACTTCCTGCTCTCCCAGCTCCTGTGTTACCGGCTCTTCCGGTTCAGGGTGCAGAAGCGCTGGCTCTATCTGTATATCGCAGTTTTTTTCCTCGTGCAGACCGGGTATCTGCTGACGCACTATCTTCCCCTGATGGTCGGTATGCATCTGCTGGGTATCCTGCTGATCCTCTACATGGGATCATCGGCCTACAGCAGAGATGTGCCGTACAGTATCCTGCTGATGAGTACCTACAGCATCTTCTCAGCGACGGTGATCTACCGGTTTCTCATCACCTTCGGTGTCTTCTCCCGCGGGGCGTTCTCCGAGATGTTCTTCAGTCCTCAGATCGGGAATCTGCTCTATCTCTCGGCATTCCTCTTCTCGGTGCTCATGTTGTATTGGGCGAGGCTGAACGAGCTGGAGAGGCAGCAGAAACTGCTCGATCGTATCACTCTGCTCAGAGGACTCAATCATGATCTCAAACTGCCGCTCTCGGTGATAAAACTCAATGCTCAGATGCTCAATGCCTATGAAGCGAGCAGGGAAGAGGCACTGGAGTATTCAGAGACTATTCTGGAGGCCGCTGCTGAACTGGAGGGACTCACCGGTCATATACATGGGTTCCTGACCTCCGGTGAACCGACAGATACAGCGTACGAGACGCAGCTGCAGCAGCGTCTCGAACATCTGAAGCAGCAGTATCTCCAGCGTTCTGTACTGCAGGGTATCACCTTCACGGTCACAGGACCGTCAGAGGATGTATACGTGGCTGCAAGTCCGCAGCAGGTGGACAGGATGCTCCATAACCTCATCGATAATGCCTTCAAGTATACCCGAGGGCCTGGGATAGTCTCTCTTACCTGCACTGCCGACCGCTCGAGCATACAGATCACTGTCGAGGATGACGGGATCGGGATGAGCCCACAGGAGACATCCCGGGCCTGTGAGCCCCTCTACCGTGCACACAGCAGCCGGAACAGGGAGGGGGCCGGGTTGGGCCTCAGTGTGGTCAGTTCGGTCATAGAGAGCATGAAGGGGACCCTGCAGATCACCAGTACACCGGGAGTCGGTACGAAGATCTCGATCACTCTCCCGAGAAAAACCTGATACCCATCATGGTGCTGTAGCGATCTCACCTCAAACCTGACCAGTTGGTAAGACTCTGTTGTATACCCTCGACTGGTGTGCAAGACTGGAGGTGGTAGTAACCACGCAGCTGCCTGTCAATGGATCAGGGCAGCACCAATGGAGGGCGTAACATGAAATCATATCACATGCATAGCAGAATCTATCTTCTGATCTTCTTCCTGATCGTCTGTCTGCTCATGAGTCAAGGGTGCAGCTCTCTCTCCCGGACTGATCCGGGAGCTCTGTCTGATGCAGATGATCCTGACTATGGGGAGCAGGAGTCCTGGCTGCTCCTTCCTGATGATCCGGATGCATATGCTGTGGATGTCTTCTATGCCTATCCAACCGTGTATCAGGGCGAAGGGGTCCAGGATATCAGTGATCCAGCGCAGAGGTCTGCTGCCATGGTCCCGGTCAGGACCCAGGCGAGTGTCTTCTCAGGTTCCGCGAACCTCTATGTCCCGATGTACCGTCAGCTGGGTAAGGCAGGCTTCAGTCAGGTCGAGACCTTCGAAGAGAACCTTTTGATCGGGGAGGAGGATCTGAGACAGGCCCTGCTCTATTACCTTGCCCACCATAATGACGGCAGGCCGTTCTTCATAGCAGGACACAGTCAGGGCTCGAGCACCCTGGTGAGTCTGCTGAGAAAGATCTGGGGGTCAACAGGAGCAGAAGATCGTATGATCGCTGCATATCTGATCGGTTTCAGCATCACACAGGATGATATGGAAGCGAACCCCTCGATCAGGATGAGTAGTAGTCCTCACGATACCGGTTGCTTCATCGCCTATAACTCCATACGAGACGGGGTCCAGGACCAGTCGGTGCAGGTCCTTGAGGGATCTGTGGTGACCAATCCCCTCTCCTGGGTCAGCAGTGCCGTTGATGGTGATTATGTGGATGCTTCAGAGAACCTGGGAGCGGTGTTCTTCACCGAAGAGGGGGATGAGTCGATGCGGTATGATCACTTCACCTCTGCTCAGGTGAAAGGGCAGGCTCTTGTCTGTGAGATCTCTGATCAGTCACCACTCTCATCGTATCCCATAGAGGGGATCTACCACCCTGATGATTATTCGCTGTTCTATGAGAACCTGCGGATGAATGTGGCCGAACGCAGTGCCCGGTTCCTGGCACAGGATCGGGATTGATAGTGACTCTGGCAGACTCAGGTGATCGACCGGGATGTGCTCATGGTACTTCCCGGTCGATCATCCCGTTCCAGGATGAAGAGCTCTCAGTCACATGGATCATGGGATTTACCAGAGGTGTATAGATCGCATTCTGTGGAAGACAGAAGTCCTTATGGATTTGCTGCTGCTGAAGTAGATCCTGTATCTGCACATAACCTTATAACAACTACATGTGCTGAAAGATCATCGATATCTTAGGTGAATCTCCTCTCCCCCCCCCCACACACATGTGAAGAAACTCTCTCGCTGTACGTGACTCATCGTTACCCGCCATGTACCATCAACTAAGTCAATGAGTCTTCATGAACAGACAGGGTGTTGGATTTATTTATTTAACCATCTACATCTCTTTATATATACTTTAGAGAAATACTCATATAATATAGAGTGATCAATAAAATCGTTATTATAAAAAGTTGGAGAGTGCTATGAAAGAATCGTATGTGTATATTCTGGGAGTGGGGCTGCTGCTGTTTTTCCTGTCAGGCTGTCCCATAGCTGAAACAGGCTCGCAAGTGATCTATGATGGGAATGGGAACACGACTGGATCCGTCCCTGTGGATACTCAAACATATGACACCAATGACAGTTTTACAGTTCTTGGTAATACGGGAAATCTATTACGTGATGGGTTCTTATTTGTAGGTTGGAATTCTGCAGCCGATGGAACAGGTGAATCCTATGGTGAGTCCGATAGCGTATCGATGGGGACCGGTGATGTCACCTTGTTTGCAGACTGGTCAGTCGAGCCTGGTATACGTGCGGTCGCGGCGGGAGAATCCTTCCTGCTGATCCTGAAGGATGATGGCACGCTCTGGGCAAGAGGCCGGAATGGGAATGGGGAGCTTGGTGATGGGACGACTACCACACGGGACGATGCGGTTCAGATCATGGCCGGGACTCCAGTAAAAGCGATCTCTGCGGGATTACGTCACTCAATGATCCTTACAGATGCTGGTGACCTGTATGCTACAGGTGATAATAGCTCATATCAGCTGGGAACGGGTACTAACTCAAGTACTACTGTCCCTGTGCTTGTCAGGAGTTCTGTCGCTGCGGTAGCCTGTGGGGATTCGTACACGATGATCATTGATGATGATGAAGTCGGTACCCTTCTGGGTGTAGGGCATGGTACAGTAGATCAAGCGATCGGTCTGGTGGGTGACAGTGGTCGAGTGGAGACTTTTACGCAAGTCGATACCGGAGTCACTGCGGTATCGGCCGGTAACAGGCATACCCTCTATCTGAAAGATAGTACGTTGCATGCGATGGGAAACAACCAGTACGGGCAGCTCTTTCTGGGCTCTCGCGGTAATGATCCAGTGACTCCGACCGCAACGGGATATACTAATGTCAGGTCCATCTCAGTCGGAGAGACTCACTCACTGATTGTAACAACCGGTGATGAGTTATGGGTGGTAGGTTCTCAGAACAATGGGGAACTTGGGAATGGGATCGCTGCAGAACACGAGATACCTGATAATACTGCACTCTATTATGAGACAGCCCCATCAAAGCTGATGGATGGTGTTGATACAGCAGAAGCCGGAGCAGATGTGACAATGATCTTGAAGCTTGATGATACCCTCTGGGGAGTTGGTTCCGACTATGGCGGACAGCAGGGAGATGGCGATAACGTGAATTCACGGAATCTTGCGCCGGTACAGGTAGCATCCGGGGTGCATACCATGAGTGTAGGTGAATATCATACTTCGCTCTGGAAGATCGATGGTACTGTCTGGGACACGCAATCCGATCAAAATGGCACAAGTCGTTTCGTTGAGCTGTCTCTGATGCCCTCTGATTGATCAGACCTCCTGCAGCAGGTGCGGTGATGATCAAGACGGGCTGCCAGAGACAGTTCACCGCCAGAGGGCGGTGTGTCCTGCTCTCTGGCGGTGCGAAGATATCCTCATCCCCCCATCAGCTGCATGGTCGGTCCTTCCCGTTTCCCATCACTCCTATGAACCCTCTGTCGCGAACTCCTTGGTGAAGGGCAACAGGTTCCCCTGCGGGTTGAACCAGTGGTAGGAGTTATGATTCTCTATGATCGCGAATACGACATGAGAGAAGGCTGTGCGGAATTCAGGCTCATCAAGGATCTGGTGAAACAGCTGTGCCATGTGGTGCGGGGGATTGGCGAACGCTCCACAGCCGAAGGCTCCCAGGACCATCTCCGTATGTCCGTGAAGCAGTGCCATGCGAAAGATTGTACGTATCTTGTGCGATGTTGCCCCTTCCATGGCCTTTTTGAGGCGGTACTCACCCGCATCGGTACGAAAGAGGGCGGGGCTGCTGATCGCGGCGACAGCTGCGAAATCGACATGCAACGGCATATCGGTCTTTCGGTATCCATCAGCTTCAGACGAACGGTAGACGGTCACCTGTGGGGAGTAGATCCCCCCGTGGTCCCTGTCCATCGGGTAGTGTTCGGTCCGTTCGGTGATCCCGTACGACTGGGCATAATCGATGAACTGGTACAGGGACTGGAAGTAGTTCGAACAGCGGAACAGGTACTCCTCCTGTGCTCCGGATCCTGATCTCACCCCGCCCCCGGGGTTGTGCCTGTTTGCCATATTCAGCACCATCGGTCGTTCGCCTCGCTGCTGCAGCAGCTTCGTGACTGTGAGGGTATCACCCTCGATCACGTCGATCCTTCGTTCCTGCTGAGCTACCGGCCAGCTGCCGGGATTCTCGATACGGTCATACTTGATGGTGCCCTGCTGCATCGCTGCAGGATCGTCGAAGGTGACCGTCACACCGGAATCAGCCGTATAGCTTCCAGAGAGCACATCCTGTACCGTGTCCTTGAATACCTCTATACGCAGTTCATGCATCCTATAGCTATCTTGCGCCCAGACTGCTTTGTTGAACGCTGCTTTCCATCTATCTGCATCCCATACAGGTCTCTTGATCATTCTATACCTCCAGAGCTATGGTGCAGGCTCTGCAGCCTGCACGTATGGTCCATGGGGCGTACCAGGTCTGGTCCCTGATACGTCTTGCTTGTCATCGCATGCCCGTACCTGATGATCTGGAACGATCCTGCAGTCTGTACGGAGAAGTGCACAGACTGCAGAGACTTCTTTTCAGGTATCTTAGTATGTATCATACCATATCAATGAGTGTTTGTGTGATAAACCTATATGATTATATGAATATATATTACCCATACAGAGTGATGGGAAGGGAGCTCTCTGAAGCTCTCACGCTCCTCTTCTGTGGTGGAGAGCTGCCCGCCTGCGTGCGTTCAGCACGCTATGATCTCCTTGATGAGGAACTCCCTGCCCCCCAGGAGTTCCCTGCGGGTGCTCCCGCAGTGCGGGCAGACTCCCTGGTGTGCCACTACCGGGTAGACCTTGCCGCACCCCTGGCAGAGGGCATTGGTTGTAAGGATCTCAATTTCGAGGGTGGTCTTTTCGAGCAGGGTGCCGTCTACCGCTGCAGGATAGCAGTCCTGCACGAACCGGGGGATCATGGATGAGAGTTCTCCGATCTGCAGTACGATCGTCGCGACTTCTGTCAGCTGATGTTCTTTCATGAGCTGTTCTACTGTCTTGATCACTTCGATGACCACCCCGAGTTCATGCATTGCACTGCTCCTTCTTATCTTCGTGCTACCGTGTCCTGCAGCTTCTTCACCGAGATCTTCACTTTTCGTTTGAGGACGTTCTTCATGACGGTCGGTTTGAGATCCTTGAAGTCGACGCCTGCCTTATCATAGACTCTTACCAGAGAGATCGCATCGAACTTGCACTGCACGGTACACTGCCCGCAGCCGACACAGAGGAACTGATCGACGATCACCGCACCGCAGCCCAGACATCGTTCGGTCTCTTTCCTGATCTGCTCTTCAGTCAGGATCCCGCGGTCGTCGCTGAAGGAGAGGTGCTTTGTGTTTTTATGTTCAGAGCGCTGTCTGGGGGTGTTGTCATAGCCGCCGATCTCCAGATGGTCCTTGTCCATGGCCGTATACTCCCGCCTGTCCCGTCCGATCACCAGAGACTGTCCCGGTTGTACATAGCGGTGGATCGAGATGGCGGCCTCTTTACCGGCAGCGATCGCCTCGATGGCGAATCGCGGTCCGGTCAGGGCATCCCCGCCGATGAAGATATCTTTCTCGTCGCTCTGAGCGGTCGCCCGATCGGCTTTGGCGGTGCGATTGGCTCTGGTCTGTACCTGTGAGCCCTCAAGCAGTGCTCCCCACTCGATGGACTGCCCGATCGAGAGCAGCACCGTATCAGCAGGTACGATGATCGTATCCTGATCATCATAGACCGGGTTGAAGGCATGGTCGGCATCGAAGACCGACCGGCATCTCTTGAATTCCACCCCGGTCACTGCACCATCTTTCAGAATGATCCTTGCCGGTCCCCAGCCGTTGTTGATAGCGATCGCCTCATGCTCTGCCTCTTCTATCTCTTCTTCCAGGGCAGGCATCTCGCTTCGTGACTCAAGGCAGTAGAGTGCTACCTTCTGTGCTCTGGTCCGTACGGCAGTACGTGCCACATCGATCGCGACATTCCCCCCGCCGATGACCACGACCTGTGAACCGACAGCGACTTCATTTCCGAGATTCACCTCCCGCAGGAATTCGATCCCCGAGAGGACATCTGCAGCAGTTTCTCCTTCGATACCGAGCGATCGTCCCCCTTGGGCACCCACCGCAAGGTAGAATGCCTCGAACCCCTCTGCTCTGAGCTCAGCTATGGTGATGTCCGAGCCGACGGTGATGCCGGTCCTGAAGGTGATCCCCAGCTCTCTGAGTATGTCGATCTCAGCATTCACTACCGGTTTTTCCAGACGGAAGGAGGGGATCCCCAGGGTCATCATTCCCCCGAGTACCGGCTGCTTCTCGAACACGGTGACCTTATAGCCGTCGATCGCCAGATAGTAGGCGCACGAGAGACCGGAGGGACCGGCTCCGACCACTGCGATCTTCTTACCGTAGTCATGGCGCTTTCTGGGGATGAATCGTCGTTCAGTGTTGAGATCCTGCTCGGCTATGAACTTCTTGATGTCATCGATAGCCACCGGGTCATCGATATCACCACGGGTACAGGCACTCTCACACTCCTTCGGACAGATGCGGCCGCAGATGGCGGGGAAGGGGTTCTCTCTCTTGATCAGTTCCAGTGCCTCTGTGTACTTTCCCTGAGAAGCGAGTTTGATATAGCCCTGTACCGATATATGGGCAGGGCAGCTGGTCTTGCAGGGGCTCGTGCCGCTTTCGACCACGTCCTTGCGGTTGGTACGGTACTCGGGGTTCCAGTCCTCAGGTCCCCACTCTTTGTTCCTCGGGGTATACTCATGGGTCAGGGTCTCGACGACCGGGGTACTCGAACAGATCTTCTGTCCCAGTTGGAGGGCGTTGACCGGACAGTTCTCCACACAGGCACCGCAGGCGACGCAGGAATCAGGATCTACTTGAGCCACATAGTTCGAGCGTACCATATCGGCGTTCATGAACATGCTCGCAGAGCGCAGGGAGAGGCAGGAGCACCCGCAGCAGTTGCAGATCGCATGGGTCTTCTCTGCACCTTCTGTGTTGGGCACCTGGTGCATGAGTCCGTTCTCCTCAGCCTTCCTGATCACCTCGAAGGCCTCTTCCCGGGTGATCTCCTTTCCTCGTCCTGTCCTGATGTAGTACTCGGCAGCATGTCCCATCTGGATGCACATATCCTCTTTCAGATGGCCGCAGCCCTCTCCCATGGCCTCACGGACGGTGCGGCAGGCACAATCTGATACGGAGAAGATGGTATTGTCATTGAGGAACTTCGATACCTCTTCATAGGAGGCACGTCGTGTCTCCCCCGAGATCGCAGATTCGATGGGGATCACCCGCATCAGACCGACGCCGACCGGGAACATGCCGGCACTGGCTGCACCGCGCAGCAGGCCGTAGTCATTGAAGGCGACAGCCATCTGAGGGTACTTGCGTACGTTCTTCAGATTGTTCACCATCATCTCCATGATCCCCGGTACCCAGGTATCGTACCAGTAGACGTCCTCTCCCGCCTCATGGTTGACAAAGGCCACTCCGGCATCTGCAAGCTGCTCGAGGAGTTCCCGGGTCAGCTCTTCACTCTTGCCGCAGATCGCTGCGACCTCTTTCACATTCTGGTGTTTCCTGAACTCGAGGGCGAGGGCGACCTCTCCCATCTGTTCAGTGACCACCGGCTCCAGGATGCGGTACTCCGGTGATTGTGTGGTGAGCCCGTTCTTCGAACCCATCTTCTTCCTGCTTACTTTGTTCGCGAACTTCAGGACCGATACCTTCACTTCTGCCATCTCGTCTCTCCCTTATTCATGCATTCCAGTTCTTGATCTCTTCTTTCAGCCAGGTGACCCACCTGTCGATCCCCTCTCCGGTCTTCGCGCAGATGGGGATGACCTGTATGTCGGGGTTCAGTGCTCTGGCACGACGGGTACAGGCTTCCAGATCGAAGTCGAAGAAGTCCATCGCATCGATCTTGTTGATCAGCAGCACGTCGCATATAGTGAACATCAGGGGGTACTTCAGCGGTTTGTCGTCACCCTCGGGTACGCTGAGGATCATGGCATTCTTCGAAGCACCGGTATCGAACTCAGCCGGGCATACCAGATTACCGACATTCTCCAGCACCACCAGATCCAGTCCTTCGGTACCGAGTCCTGCAAGCCCTTGCGAGGTCATCTGGGCATCGAGATGGCACATACCTCCGGTATGCAGCTGGATGACCTTCGCTCCGGTCTCTCCTATGGTCCTTGCATCGACATCAGAGTCGATGTCCGCTTCCATGACCCCGATCGAGAGTTCCTCTCCGATCGTCTCTATGGTGCGTTCGAGGGTGGTGGTCTTCCCCGATCCGGGGGAGGACATGAGGTTGAGCAGGAACACCTTATCGTCTTTCAACTGCTTTCGCAGCTCATCTGCCCGGGCATCATTGTCTGCGAACACGCTTGCTTTGATCGTGAGTATCCTGAAATCATTCATCATCGTTCTCCGTCACACTGCAGCTTCTGCACAGACCGTACGGTAACAGGTATGGTCGGTGTAGAGTTCAGCGGTATAGGGGTTACGTCGTGTCTTCACGACCCGGTAGAGCATATAGATCAGCAGGGCACCATTGGCAGCCAGAGCCAGAGCACTGACGAGCATCAGTGCTCTCGGGTCCTGTGTCGATCTGACAGCGAACATCGAATCATCGATGAACGAGGGGACGGTCATGGCGAACATGCACCACAGTGCCAGCGTATGGGCTCTGTGCTGGAGCCATGCACCCTTTCCCAACGTGAATGCCGCAGCGGTCGGTGCAAGCAGCAGTGCGATCCCGCAGTACCAGGAGTGATCTGCCAGACAGTTGTAGGTATAGGCGAAGTTCCAGATATCATAGGCGACGATCCAGAACCAGCACATATCGGGCCAGAGCATGTCTTTGCTCTTTTTTCTGCTGATGCAGATCCCTACCCATCCGGTGATGGTGATGATGTTGAGGATACCGGCGACTCCGTTGAGGTAGTTCCAGAGTCCGCTGGTGGTAGCCATGCCTTCGAAGACCTCGTTGACCAGTCCCATCGATCCGATCTGCATGTCTCGTACGACCGCTTCGAGGATATTGACAGCAAGGATCAGCGGCGGGAACATCAGCACGAACCTGTTCGTGTTGAGTCTCTTATAATAGCGGATGGCCCAGAAACCGATACAGCCGGCCAGGGATGAGTAGACCTTGGCATAGTGGAACCAGTCGTTGACACTGGTCCCTTCGGTCGTACGCGGCCATACGAAGAGGGTGAGGATGATCGGGAGGATGACGAACAGGGCGAATCCTCCCTGTTTCGATCTTCTGCTCAGCTCATTGAGCAGCAGCAGAGCACAGAATACGACCAGCAGCATGAGATAGGTGTACCAAGGCTGGGGTTCGAACAGGAACATGGGGTATCTCCTTTATCCAGGGGGGCCTGGTGTGGTTAGTATTGGTATTACCAGTAGCAAGAATAAGGATAGCATGGTTGTGGTGATTGTTCAATATATAATTATTTATCAATAACATATATCTTGTAAATAGTAAGTTATGGAAAGTCTATGGCAGAATCTATGATCTGAAAGTACTGTACAATGCGCTGGTTCTATGCTAATATTCTTTGGTAATACCAGATGCCAATGCAAGGAGACAGCTATGGAATTCACCAAACTCTCGACTCCCTCACTCAAGCAGCTGTTCGTCGAACAGATCGAACGTATGATCCTCTCAGGGACGCTGGAGATCGGACAGCAGCTCCCCTCCGAGCGGGAGCTTGCTGTGCAGATGGGTATCAGCAGGACGGTGGTGAATGCCGGGATCGCTGAGATGGAGGGGAAGGGGTTCCTGGAAGTCAGACCGAGGGTGGGGATCTTCGTCACCGATTTTCGCCGGTACGGGACGGTCGGGACGATCGTCGCTCTGATGAACTGCAACGGCGGGATCATGAGAGCAGAGGAGATCAAATCCATCCTCGAACTGCGCCTTGCCTTCGACCGGCTGTCGGTCGAGAATCTGGTACGGTATGCCACCGATGAGCAGATCGATTCGCTCAAGCCCTTCCTTGATGCCATCGGCAGTTGCTCTACCCCTGCAGAGTATGCACGAGCCCTCTACTCCTATCATCATGAGCTGAGCATCCTCACCCAGAACACCATCATGCCGTTGATCTACTCCTCCTTCTCCTATCCTCTGACCTGCCTGTGGGAGCGCTACTGCCGACTCTATGGGGGAGAGACCCTCTATGAGAGTACCTGTGCCCTCTATGAGCTGATCAGGCTGAGAAAGCGAGAAGAGGCCATCGCCTGGATAGAAGAGTATATCGGAGCGAGCATCGACGGGTCACGACAGATCTATCGTGACTGAACCCCCTTTCGCCGGTCGTTCCCAGGTCGATGTGATGTGCAGAAGCCTCGGATCCTCTCGTGCTCCAGCCATGCCGTATCCTGCTCCCCTGATCAGTACGAACACTCCTCAACCTCATGGAACTTACATGCCCTGCGCCGGTCGCATATGCTGGTGATCTCTTCTGTCTCCGAGCCGATCGGACCCTCGAACACCCCTTCTGAAGTCAGCTTCTTCTGCCTCATGCAGAAGGATGCTGATCATCGGTGTGAGATCCCTGTGCTCTCTTGCATCTGAACATCATCCTCGCATTTCTTCAGAAATCACTGAGCTGATTAGAAAATCATAAAAATACAAAATTTGATAAAATATAGAATGCATGATGAATATATGGAATGCGCGAGTCTATAGAAGAAAAATATTTGTAAAGTATGTAATTAAATTGTTGACAAATGCCAATAACGGATCAAGAATAGTCTTATACAAAAAATAATATATATAATATGTCAAGGATTGAATCTATATATTAATACCAGGAAGGGGTGGACTATGAAAACATTTGCATGCTCGGTACCTACAAACGTATTCTTTGGTGCTGGAGAAGTATCGCGGGCAGGAGAACTGGCCGTGACATTGGGAAAGAGAGCCATGCTGCTTGCAGCAAAAGATACGATGCGACAACTCGGGTTCCTCGAGAGAGTGGAACAGCTGCTCACAGCTGCCGGAATCGAGGTAGTCGTCCAGGATGATGTATCACCGAATCCCCGTGATGTGGATATCGATAACCAGACCCGGATCTTTCTCGAGCAGCAGTGTGATTTCACCGTCGGACTCGGCGGAGGGAGCGCGATGGACTCTGCCAAGGCAGTAGCCTTCCTTGCAGGGCAGGGCGGCGGGACCATCAGCGACTATCTTGCCGGTGGAGACCACGCAGATCTGAGTGATCCTGCGATCAGACCGGCCTGTCCCATCATGGTGATCACCACCACAGCCGGTACAGGGTCAGAGACCACCCCCTGGTGGGTCATCACCAATACGACCGATCATGAGAAGCCGGGAACCGGCAACAGCACTACCGCAGCCCGCTATGCCATCGTCGACCCACAGCTGATGCTTACCATACCCGCATCCATCACCGCATCGACCGGTATTGATGTGCTCTTCCATGCCATGGAAGCCTATCTGGCAACGATCGCCACCCCGTTCACCGATCTGCTGGCACAGGAGGCCATACGGATCGTCATGGCCAATCTGGGTACGGTGCTCGAAGACGGCAGTGATCTGGAAGCACGAAGCCAGATGGCCTGGGCCAACACGTTAGCAGGGATCGCGATCGGAGAAGGCGGATCAGGTACGGTAGGGATCCATGCTCTCGGTCACAGCATCGGCGGACAGACCGATGCTGCACACGGACTCACCATGGCAGCGGTAGGACCGGCATTCATGAGAAAGACCTGGGATGCCGATATCAGCAGGTATGCACAGGTATCGAGGATGCTCGGGTATGATCAGGGGAATCTGACTGAGCAGCAGCTGGCACAGAAGTCTGCTGAGGCACTGGAGCAGGTGCTTGAACGGTTCGGCTGCCGTATCACCATGACAGATCTTGGGGTGAAGGAAGAGATGATAGAGGCCATGACAGATTCGGTATTCAAGACGATGGTCGGGGTGCTTGACTGCAGTCTCAAACCCATATCACGGGAAGATGTGATCGCTTTGTACCGGGAATCTCTGTAGGAGAAGCAGCATGGAAACGTTTATCATCGGACTCGATATCGGTACGACCGGAGCGAAGAGCATGATCCTCTCCCTCACAGGGACACCGGTATCGAGTGCCTACAGGGAGTATCCCTGCACCTATCCGCGACCGAACTGGGTCGAACAGGATGTCGATCTGGTCGTGAAGTCCTCGTTCGAAGCCATACAGGAAGCGATCAGTCTCTCCGGTCTCGATCCGAAACAGATCGCAGCCGTATCTGTCTCAGCACAGAGAAGCTGCGGGATCTTTCTGGATGCACAGGAGAAGACCCTCAGACCGATGATCTCCTGGCAGGACAGCAGATCCACAGAAGAGGCCGGGATCATCGCAGAGATGATCGATCCGCACGAGTACTACCGGATGACTGGATTCCCCAATTCTGCCACCTGGCTCCTGTCGAAGATGATGTGGGTGAGAACTCATGAACCACAGGTATGGGAGAAGACCAGACGTGTGGTGCAGATGCACGACTACTTCCTCAGAGCCCTCGGGGTGGAGGATTATATCATAGACCGTAACGATGCCGGTTTCTTCGGACTGTTCGACTCGCACCTGGGCAGATGGGACAGCAAGCTGCTCGATCTGTTCGATATCGAAGAACGGCTGCTCCCGATCCCCGCAGCCTCAGGGACAGCAGTGGGTACGGTGAGTGCCCGGGCATCCCTGAGCTGCGGACTGGCTCAAGGGACTGTGATCGCTGTCGGTGCCGGGGACCAGAGTGCAGGAGGTATAGGGGCCGGTGTGGTCCGGGAGGGGACCATGTCCATCTCCATGGGAACCGCCGGGGCGCTCGTTGCGTACCTCGACCGACCCTTTCGGGACCCCCATGCACGGATCATGGTGACCGATCACCCGAAAGTGGGCTCGTATCTTCTTGAGGGCTATCAGGCGGCAGCAGCAGGAGTCTATCGATGGTTTCGTGATGAGATCGCAGCTCTTGAAGCCAGAGATGCTGCGACTGCCGGAGTGGACTATTACGCTCTGATGAACGAGAAGATCGAAGCGGTCCCGGCAGGTTCGAAAGGGCTCCTGTTCCTGCCGTACTTCGCAGGAGCTGCGACCCCGAGATACACCAGTGAAGCCAGAGGCACCCTGATCGGGTTGACCTTCGCCCATGACAAGTTCTGTATGGCACGAGCCTGTATGGAAGGGATCTCCATGGACATGAAAGACATGATCGGTTCCCTGGAAGCTTCGGGCTTCACCATGAACAACATCCGGATCCTCGGAGGACCGACCAGGTCCGAGGTCTGGAACCAGATTCAGTCTGACATCTATGGACTTCCCGTAGCGACCTTGACTGTCTCTGATGCACCCCTTGTCGGGGCTGCGATCCTGGCCGGGTATGGGGCAGGCATCTTCTCTTCCATAGAAGAGGGCTCTGATGCTCTGGTGAGCATCCATACCTGCTATGAGCCGGATGAAGCTGCACATGAACAGTATCGACAGATGTATGAGCTGTATCAGCAGGCCTTCAAGGCTCTTGATGCAGGGGCTGTGTTCAGCGGGCTGGCAACGTTCCAGCATGACCATGTTCACTAGTATCGTGCATATCAGTATGCAGATACTTTGTATTATATCGTTTTCAACACAAAGGGAGGCAGAAATGCACAAAAGAACTACAGGTTTACTTATGATGTTGGTCGTACTCTGCATGATGGCCCCGGTATTTGCCGGAGGTTCACAGGAGGCGGTAGAGACAGATTCGGATCAGATCGAGATAGCATTGATCATCAAAGCGACAGATTCAGGATTCTGGCAGAAAGTCATCGAAGGCGGGCGTGCGTATGACACGGAGCATGACGATGTGAATGTGACGATCTATGGTCCAGCATCAGAGGCTGACATCGAAGAGTCGATCGGGATTCTGGAGAACGTGGTAGAGAGTGGCCCCGATGCTATCGTCATCGCATCGAATGCCGGTGAAGGTGCTGTCCCTGCAGTCGATAAAGCCCTTTCCATGGGCATCCCGGTGATCACCGTCGATACCAGAATCCCCACCAATGTGACCAGTCATCTGGCTACCGATAATGTACTCGGTGGGAAACTGGCTGCAGAAGCCATGGTGAAACATCTGGATCTGAACGGCATCAAGAAGAACGGGACTGTCGCGATCGTCGCAGCTGTGGCAGGGGTCGACACGATCATCGAACGTGATAATGGGTTCATCGACCGACTTCGTGTCCTGGCACCTGAGATCACGATCCTCGAACCACGATACGTTGCCAATGATATTGCCAAGTCCATGACCACAGCAGAGGACATGATCACGACCTATGATGATCTTATCGGTATCTATGCTGATAACAATCATACTGGAGACGGTGTGGCCAGAGCGATCGAGCAGGCTGGACTGCAGGATGAGGTGATCGTCGTAGCCTTCGATGATGATGAGGATGAGATCATAGCTCTGAGAGATGGAGTGATCAAGACCTTGATCATCCAGGATCAGTTCAACATGGGGTACGCAGGCTGCGCCAATGCAGTGAAGGCCGTCAGGGGAGCTACCCTGCCTTCCTTCATTGACACGGGTGTCAAAGTGACGGAGAAAGAAGATCTATAGTATGGATCGCTGCACAGCAGGGTAGACCTGCTGTGCAGCTCATCAGTGAACAGAAGGAGTCCTTTTTGGAAACAGTTGGTAAGGAAATCGTCCGAATGGAACATGTGAGCAAAGAGTTCCCCGGGGTGAAGGCCCTCGATGATATGTCGCTCACGGTGCATGAAGGGGAAGTACATGCCCTGGTCGGAGAGAACGGAGCCGGGAAATCAACCCTCATCAAGATTCTCATGGGGGTGTTCCAGATGAGCTCGGGAAGTATCTACATCGAAGGGGAGCGTGTCGATATACGGAATCCCATCGATGCTGCAGAACTGGGGTTGAGTGCTGTCTATCAGGATATCACCATAGCCAGTCATCTTACCGTGGCAGAGAACTTCTTTCTCGGGAGACTGCCGAAAACAGTAGTGGGGCTTGTGGACTGGAAGACGATGTACAGCGATACGCAGGCGGTACTCGATGAGCTGAACATCCATGTCGATGCAGCTGCACTCGTGAGAACCCTCTCTGCTGCCCAGCAGGAGATGGTGCTGATCGCCAAGAAGTATTTCGAACACAGCAAACTGATCATCTTCGATGAACCTACGGCTCTGCTCTCGAACGAAGAAGTCAAAGAGCTGTTCTCGATCATCAGACGGTTGAAACAGGAAGGGGTAGCAAGTATCTACATATCACATCGACTCGAGGAACTCTTCGAGCTCTGTGATACGGTATCGGTCATGAAAGACGGGAGACTCTCAGCTGAGATGAAGATCAGTGAGACCGATCAGGATGACCTGATCTCGAAGATGGTCGGAAGGACCGTTGAGGATATGTATTCCATCTCCCATGCAGAACCGCGTGAGGAGATCCTGAAGGTAGAACATCTTACACGAACGAACGTGTTCGAAGATATCAGTTTCACTCTGAGGCGTGGTGAGATCTTCGGGATCTTCGGTCTTGTCGGTTCCGGGCGTACCGAGATCGTCAAAGCGCTCTACGGTGCTGACCGGTACGATAGCGGCACTATCATACTCGAAGGTCGTGAGATCGTACTCAGAAGTCCCGCACAAGCCATAAGGCATGGGATCGGTCTGCTCCCTGAAGACCGGAAGAATGAAGGGCTTACCCTGCATACCTCCGTAGAACATAATATCAACATGGCCTCGTACCGCGAGATCTCAACCTGCGGCTGCATCAACCTCAAGAAGGAGCGCATGCGCAGCATGCAGCAGATCGATGATATGAGGATCAAGACCCCCTCAGAGAGACAGAAGGTAGTGAACCTCAGCGGCGGTAACCAGCAGAAGGTGGTCATCGGGAAATGGCTGTGCAGGAACAGCAGCATATTCATCTTCGATGAACCGACGGTGGGTATCGACGTCGGAGCCAAATCAGAGATCTACATCCTGCTGGAGAAGCTGCTCAAAGAGGGGAATTCGATCATCATGATCTCATCGTACCTTCCTGAGATCATGGGGATCGCAGACAGGATCATGGTCATCCATGAGGGCAGACAGATGGATACGCTCGTCCGTGGGACCTACAGCGAAGAGACACTATTAAAACTGGCATCAGGTATTCATTGATGGCTAAGGAGTACACAGCTATGAGAAAGTTTATGAGACGGTTCCAATTTGCTGAGAGGAACCTCCTGTTCATATTGATCGCGTTGGTCGTGGTGCTGAGTATCAGCTCGGACCGATTCCTCTCCTATAACAACGTGATGAACCTGCTTCGACAGACCTCGATCATCGGGGTCATAGCAGTCGGGATGACCTTCGTCATCATCTCTGCAGGGATCGATCTGTCAGTGGGATCGATGCTGGCCTTCAGCAGTATCCTCTCTGCCATGATGATGAAATCGGGTCTTCCGATCCCCGTAGCCATACTCCTCGCTCTTGCAGGTGGTACTGCCGTAGGAGCTCTGATGGGAGTGATCATCCACAACGGACGGGTCCCTGCGTTCATCGCGACGCTCGGAGGGATGACGATCATACGCGCAGCGGTGATGCTCATCTCCGGGGCGAACAAGATATCCGGGCTGCCGAAGGAGTTCACCAGCTTCGCCGTAGCGAAGTTCTTCGGGATACCCGGGATGGTCGTCGTCTGGTTCCTGATGATCATCATCGGTCTGTTCATCGCACGATACACCATCTTCGGCAGGAACATCTATGCCATCGGGAGTAACGAGGAGGCAGCACGCCTGTCGGGAGTGAAGATCGATCTGACCGTATACGGCATCTATGCCTTCTGTGCCTTCGCATCCTCGATAGCCGGGATCCTCATGACCGCACGACTGGGGAGCGGTGTGCCGACCTCTGGAACGGGCTATGAACTTGATGTGATCGCTGCAGTAGTGGTCGGTGGAGCTTCACTCGCCGGTGCGGTCGGCAGTATCTGGGGGACGGTCCTGGGAACGATCATCATCGCGACGATCAGGAACGGAGGGAACCTTCTGGGTATCAATCCCTTCATCCTCGATATTCTCGTCGGCTCCCTGATCGTCTTTGCCGTACTGTTCGATCAGTTCAACAAGAAACGGGAGAAGCGGTCCTGACCGCTCCCGGTCTGCAGCCATGGCGATGGCAGGGATGACACAACAGAACACTGTCAGTCACGCGATAGTGTGATTGACCTCAGGATACGTATATGTTTATGGTAGCAGAGTGAGGATGCTCCTGATACAATAGAGTCAGGATGATAAGGGAAAGGACTATACATGACAGAACAGGTGAACAAGCAGGATGACTTCGAAAAGGATCGAGAGAAGAACAAATACCTCATACCGAACATTGCCCGGGCACTGAGGATCATGGAGCATCTTGCACGGAAGGTCAGGGAAGCGGGTATCGCGGAACTTGCGACCGAGTTGAACTATCCGAACAACAGCGTGTTCAGGATCATCAGGAGTCTGGAGTTCTATGGGTATGTGGAAGAGCATAATAGAAAGTATCGCCTCACTCCCAGATTGCTCTACCTCGGGTATGCTGGCATGCGAAACAACGGTATCACCGATAATGCCATCGACATCATGCAGGAGCTGCGTGATGATGTGAACGAGACCGTGATGATCGGGAAGCTGCTGGGGAATCAGGTGGTGATCATCGAGCAGCTGCTCTCCTATCAATATATCAAGTTCTCCACTGAGATCGGGGCCTATGTGAACATCCATGCCTCGGCTCCCGGTAAGGCTATCCTTGCCTTCCTCCCGGATAACGAGAAGAACAAGGTGCTCGATCAGATCGTGTTCACCCGCTACACGAATGTGACCATACCCAGTAAGCGTGAGATGCTTGAAGAACTCTCCCGTGTAGCATCCAAAGGATTCGCCATCGATAATGGGGAACAGATCCCGGAGATCCACTGCGTCGGAGCCCCCATATTCGACTACCGGCACTATCCAGTGGCAGCTATCTGGGTCTCAGGACCTGCGTTCAGGTTCTGCCCTGAGGTCCAGGAACGAGTGGGGCAGAAGATGAAGGAGTATGCACTGCGCATATCCTATCGTTTCGGCTTCGATCCCGGACTGCTCTAAGAGCCTTCTCCGTGCAGGTCCTCTGTGGACCTGCACCCAACCGACAGTGATGGTACTACCTCAGCTACCGTTCTATGAGCTCTGCCATAGCTCTGTCCTGAGGTGGTCCCCGGATCGTGTGCATGGGGGTACCGGCAGGGCAGTTTGATCACCGCCGGTACTGCGACCGACGAAACGCACCGTATACAGAATAGGAACTCATCAGGATCCACATAAGGAGGGTCGGACTATGGAAGGAACATCCGAAGAGCGAATTCATGTCCTCTGTCTCAATGGAGGCAGCTCATCGATCAAAGTCTCAATTAAACGTGTCTGCGGGGACAGGGTCTCATCAGTTGCCAGTTTTAACTGTCAGGGGCTCGGTACTGCAGTCGGGTATATCGACTGCAGGGATGAGCACGGCCTCGAGCGCATCACTGGCAGTTTCAAAGATCATAGCACCGCACTGCATGCCGTCATGCAGCTGATCACCGGGTCCTACCCGGGACTGAACATAGCAGCGGTGGGGCATCGAGTAGCCCATGGGGGAAAGCGGTTCACCCGCTCAGTACTCATTGATGGCCCAGAGGGGAGGGTACTCAACGAGATTCAGCGGTGCTCAGGATTGGCTCCCCTGCACAATCCTGTGAACCATCGTCTGATCATGGCAGCTCTTGCCGATCCCCTGCTTGCTGGTATCCCGCATGCAGCAGTCTTCGATACCCAGTTCCATGCCGGCATCCCTGACCACGCAGCCTGCTATGCCGTACCCAAAGCATGGATCACCGACCATGATATTCGACGCTACGGGTTTCACGGGACCTCGTATGCCTACATCCTGAGACGGTATGTACAGCTGACCGGGAGATCGATCGATGACTGTGATCTGGTCATAGCGCATCTGGGCAACGGATGTTCGATGGCCAAGATCCACAACGGGATCAGCTGTGATACCTCGATGGGAGTCACGCCGCTCGAAGGACTGGTGATGGGGACTCGCAGCGGGGATGTGGATCCCGGTCTCATATCACTGATGGCAGAGAGACTGGGGAAGCAGGAGTCTGAGATCACCCATATCCTCAACCATGAGTCTGGGGTCTATGGGCTGTATGGAAAAGGGACGAAGGAGGTCTATGAGATACGACAGGCGGCAGAGCAGGGGGACAGGGATGCTCTGCTGGTACTGGATGTGGTAGCCTACAGGATCGCATCATACTTCTGTTCATACCTGGGTACGCTGAAGCAGCCACAGGCGATCGTATTCACCGGAGGGGTCGGTGAGCATGAGGGATTCATTCGCCGGAAGGTCCTGGAGTTCATGCCGCTGTTCTCATGGGAGATCGATGAAGAGCACAATGCCTTGGAGGGCGACGAGGTGGTTATAGCACACAGTGCGCTGATTCCCTCCCTGCAGGCCTGGGTCATCCCGACTGATGAAGAGCATATCTTTGCTCTGGAAGCGGCTGCCTTTCGCTGAAAAGCGTACCAGAGTCCTCGTATCAGATTTCAGCCATGTGCTGCAGTTTGGTGATCTGATCCTGACAACCGAGTACGAGCATATGCACCCCCGGGTACAGGACGGTGTTCGAGCTGGGATTGAAGGTCGATTTTCCCTCCTTCCCTTTCACTGCCAGCACGATCAGTCCGGTCTTCTCCGGTATCTTCGCATCTTTGAGCAGTTTTCCGGCCAGCGGTGAGTTCTCGGTCACTTCGATCTCTCCCAGATCCAGAGTATCCTCCCCGATGCGGGTGATGGTGTCAAGGAAGGAGATGACCTGAGGTCTGAGCATGAGAAAGGCCATCCTGTTCCCCCCGAGTTCGTTGGGGGAGATGGTATTATTGGCTCCTGCCTTGAGGAGCTTCTGCGGTGCGGTTGCCTCGATGGCTTTCGAGACGATCTGCATCGTGCTGTTCATCCCTCGTGCAGTAAGGACAGTGAAGACATTCTCGGCATCGGTATCAAGGCAGGAGACCAGTCCCTTCGCAGATTCGATCCGTGCCTGCAGGAGGGTATCTTCGACTGTTGCATCACCATGGATCACGGTAAAGCCCTGGTTGAGCAGTTCATCACATCGCTGCTGGTTCTCTTCGATGATGACGAACTCTGCATGACTGCGGGTGAACTGATCGATGAGACTGACACTGGTCTGTCCTGCACCGCATATGATATAGTGGTCTTTCATGGATCTGAGTCTCCTTTTGTTCCGCTTGTTCCTGATCGCCCGTCTGAACTCTCCTTCGGCAAGGAATACTGCGAGCTGAGAGAAGGCATAGGCTACGATCCCCAGTCCGCTGATGATGATCAGCATGGTGAAGAGTTTTCCCCCGGTATCGAGATCCTGGATCTCCCGGTAGCCTACGGTCGAGATCGTGATGACGGTCATGTAGAGGGCATCGATGACATCCACCTGCAGGATCATCATGTAGCCTGTGGTCCCGACGACCAGCAGGATCACGACCAGATACAGCAGAAACAGGTTCTTGGGCTGTTCTCTCACGGGATCTCCTTCTTGCAGCAGCTTCTGTGTAAGAGTATCACATTATGACGAAGAGCACTACCAGAGTGTTCGATACGGCGAACTACCTCACCGATCACGCTGGGGTAAAGGTATTCGATCATGAGTGATATGTTCTGGTTGGATGAACTTCCATCACTGGTTCAGTAGTGAGCAAGTTGATTCCACTGAATGGATTGACTGGTCCAGTGATCTGTCATCGCCTGAGTAAACTCCTGTTTGACCAGTTTCCCTCGTCCTATGTTCCATGATCCAACATCTTTTCGGATCACCAGACCTTCGGCTGGACCATTTCGATACCGGCTCGGTACTTCTCTGAGCATAATCATCAGGTCTGTGACGGAAAAGTGCCCGTAGCTGATACGGGGTACCGTATGCAGACCTGCCAGCGCAGCCCATCTGTTGCGTTGGTCAGCACTCCAGAACCGATCGGATCCTCTGTCATAGATATCAAAGAGGTGACTACGCAGGGCACTGCAAGGTGGAAGACTTTGAAGTAGTAGAAAACGAGGCATTGCAACCATGGTATGGTACCGACAAGGGATAGAACTCCGTCTGTGGCTAGTGTTTTGTTATCACTCAGATAACATCGAATAGTATTAACAGTTGGCTCAGATCCTCCTGATCTGTATCTAAGTAGGTAAACCCATGGTTCTTATACAATTCAATGAGTTTTTCATTATTATCAACCTCAATCAAAATTGATGACCCTCCTACTCTATATTGGACTTCTGACAAAATCGGATAGATTTCACTCAAGATATCAGAGAGACTGAGATCTTGAGTGGAATATGCATCATTTCTGCCAATTTGACCGATGAGGTAAACATTATAGTAATCTATATCAGGTGGGATTGATGAAATGGTCTTACCTGGTTTGTTATTCCTCTTTAATGCACCCCTGAATACTTCTTTTTGCGTAAAAAGGGTCTTCAAAGCTAATGAAAAATAACCCAATATCTTATTTGATTCATTCAAAATGAGATACGTTCTAGAACGATCTTGCTTTTCATACATGATGCATTTATCAGCAACAGTCAAAAAGCTTTGTACATCTTGATTCTTTGAACAGGAAAAGGTTCCAAGAAAAGATAGCAACCGTTCTTCTGAAGTTCTTCTGATATGCTTTGCATTCTCAACGCCGGATATATACTGATATGGTGTCACTTCACCATCGTCGGTTACTATGGTGTTTTTTTCAGTTATTCTTTCAAGATCAAGCAATTCCCTCTTTACTAACTCATTGAGAAGGAAGTCATCTGAAGCTTTCTGCAGAGGATATATGGTTCGTAAGATAATGAGGCCTCAATATGTTCTAGAATTCTTGTAGGATGCTGTTCACTTGAGAAGCAGAAACAGTTTTGCTGCCTGTAGGCGTAACTTTTCGCTCTTTATGGTAAGCCCCTTCTTTCATAGAGGTTTTTAAGAGTTGTATTGCTTCTTTACTCGTAACGATTATGTCACGAGAAAACGATTTTGTAGCCATATAGTCTTACCTCCATGAAAAGATCGTACTTAAAATATAAGACAGTCACATTATGATGTCAACTAGTCAAAAAACATAGAGTCAAAACTCAGAGTTATTTCTACAACCAAACAGCCATGATAGTCTTTTGATACTAACGCATAGGTATTGAAGGTCCCCAGAGATATCGTATCTCCACACGTTTTCTCCAACAACATCTGAGAAAAGAGTTTCCGCTTGGGCCCGTTGGAAATGAAAGTGGCTGGTTCCTTTCGTTCTGATTCGGGTGGATCAAGCTTCTGTACGATATTCTCGATCATTGATACGGTCAGGAATCATAGAGGTAATCCCATCGAAGCTCTCTCAGTACGATTTACGAACTCATGTTTCCTAGACGTTCTCAATTGCTCTGGTGTTGATGACCTGAATAGTTACCTTCATTGATGACATCCTGTACCTCAAGATTCGTCGGCAATTCCCACTCGATGGAAAAACTCAGAGGCTGGGTGATGTCATGATCATGGACGCAATCGGTATAGGTCCCGAGGTCGATCATCGAATTGTCATCTCCCAGATGAAGAGACCGTTTGTTATCAGTGGATTGTGCCGTCTGCTTGAGTGCCAACAATAGATGGCCGAGACTGCTTTTTCCTGCACTATTGGCTCCAAAGATCACAGTCAACGGTGCAAGTCTGATCTTACCTGTATCCTTCCATCCCTTGAAATTCTTGATATGTAAAGAAGTTAACATCATTTTATCCTTGACTATGAGGTATTGGTGACTATTTTATCACATACCTGAAAACGTATATATAAAAAAATAACCAAGCTCAACCATATGGTGTATAATGAATTACCAACAAAACGTTAAACACCAGGAGGGTGAGCTTGATTAAGTTGAATTCTACACCAGAAACCCTATCTAGCACAGGGGGAATCGTACTCGCTGGGAAGATTTTTTCCAAAATTGGACTTTCACCTCCTGAATTTCCGGAATTTTGGACATAGATAAAATCCAGCATCATTCAACGATCATCCCATGCTTCAGTTTTCGTTTTTTCAACTCATTTTTCACTGCTCGTGGGATGTCGATTCGGAGTTGAGAATCTTTGGCTATCC
>JAIPFY010000029.1 GCA_021736385.1 Spirochaetia bacterium
TACTTCCACACCGTGGACACACCTTAGCATGATCCACTACAGCTGACACTGTGCTGGGTTCATGTGAGGTCTCAATCTGTGCAAGAACTGTATCAAGGGCTTCCTTTGATAGTGATCTGAGAATCTCAGTGATTTCTTCGATACTTGGTATCTGTTTAGGTGTTAACATACGTTAAGTATATCACGGTATTATCCAGGTTCCAAGTTAATTCACTACACTGCATAAACAGAGCCATTATTGTATCATTAACATCCATGAAACACATCGTAAGCAGATGTAATTGATACCATGTAGAAAGCCGGTTTTCCTTCGTGGAGAATCGGTTTTTGTCGTATTGTTAACGTCCTGGCTTTTTATTACTCAAGTGCAGCAACCAGTTCTCAGAGCTTCCCATTCTTAATGAATTCCAGTACATCTTCACGAAGATCCAAAAAAGGGTTTCCCTGCATGCAGGATCAGAGATAACTCCGGAAAAGAGAAGATGCTGGAAGTTCCGATGGATCAAGTTTCCAGAAAGAGCTCTCTGATATTACGACGGGTGATGCCATTTCTGCTGAGATCGGACTGGGAAAGACTCAACTATAGTTCCCGCCATAATATTCTAACAACATGCACTTTGAATACTGAAAACCCCAAACTGTTCGTGAAATGTTGAGAAATCCTTCAGTATAACGTGATATTTCTTGTAACATACTGACTTTACTGCTATACTGTTATTAGAAAGTGTTCTAATAACAGGGGGCCCCATGTACATAGGATATGACATCAAGAATGGGATCAAATATGCAAAGGTCTGCACTGGCAAGCGTGTCGATGGAAAGGTGGTAACCACCCAGAAAAGTTTAGGGCGTGTTCTTGATGAGGCGGCTGGCATATACCAGAGCAGGGAGCGTGGAGTCTTCACCTTCGACGTAGAGACTGGCGAATACGGAATCCCTGATGCATCTTTCGTCCCGAATGGTACTAGAAGGAAGAATGCCCAGGAGAAGCTTATCTTGAACTTCGGGGATGCCTTTGTTCTTGATGAGTACATAGGCAAGGCCGGCATGTGGGATGTGGTCGACAGCCTCTGCTACGGCAACCCCGACACGTTACGATCTATGATTCTCTATTACATATTGGAGAACAGGTCAAACCAGTTAGCCCAGGCCTGGTATGAGGGTTCGTATGCCAGTGTGCGGTATCCGAAAGCCAACCTGACGAGTCAGAGAATAAGCGACTTCCTCTCAGCGGTTGGGAAAGAGGAGAGTCAGCGAGCATTCTTCGCCGAGTATTTCAAGTTGGTTGGGAGCCGCCCCGGTGGAGAAAAGGTGATCATCGACAGTACGGGACTTCCCAACAGCATCCACTTCCCTCTCACGGCCATCAGCAACCACAATGGCAAGATATCAAACGAGGTGAGATTGATCTATGTGGTCCAGCAGGGTACCAATCTCCCCCTGTTTTTCCGCCATGTCCCCGGGAACGTCATAGACGTGTCCACCCTCATCCGAACGATAGCGGAACTGAAGGCGTACGGCATCAACACCAAATTCGCGATCCTTGATGCAGGATACCTCAGCCAGGACAACCTGAAAGCGCTGTACGACAACAAGGTGTCATTCCTCTCCCGCCTTCAGGGGAACCGTAAGGACTATCGCGAACTTAAGGCGGAGCATCTGGGAAGCTTGGAATCCAAAGAGCATCTTGTTGAGTACAACAGTCGCTACGTATATGTGAAGCGCGTCAAGGCGACCATCATGGGGCAGCAGACCTATGCGTACATCTGCCGTGACATGACCATGAAGAATATTGAGTCATCTAAACTGATGGATCGCGCCAAAGCGCGGGGGATGACAACGGATGAGGTCTTTGATGCCATGGAAGACCAGGGGGTATTCATTCTCTACTCCTCACGGCCGATACGGGCGGCGGATGTGCTGGAGAAGTACTACATCCGCCAGCAGATAGAACAGGTGTTCGACATCTGCAAGAACAACACGAACCTGCTCCCGCTGAGAGTCCATTCCGAGGACACCTTCAGGGGGCACCTGGTCCTGGCCTTCATAGCCTCGGTTATCGTCAAGATGCTTCAGGACAGTCTGAAGAAATCTGGCTGTAGCGTACACATGGCGCTCTACAACCTGGGCCGGCAGCACTGCAAGGTCTTTGACGATGTCGTGCTCCCCTGTGAACCGGTGAAAAAGGTCAATGACATCCTCAAGGCCCTGAAGATCAAGTGCCCTCTCGAAATTCGCACCGATTCCTGACGTGTGTGTTGTTAGAAATTTCAGGCGGGAATTCTAGCTCAAAACATATGTAGGGTAGCTATCATTGGTGTGCTCAAGGACTGAGAATTCTCTCTTGATGATATCTTCGGAGGCAAGCAGATAGCATACCTGATAATAAGCTCTCTGATTTCCCTTCACTATAACGAAATCGATCTCTTTGTCATGATACTACGCGATTGTGATCTCATATCATCTTCTTAGGAACTCCGGTCGATGTCATGATTGTTATTCTGCATCAGAAATGTTACGGGAACACATGGCAGCTACGATTCCTGAGATCAGTTGCATGCGTAGAATTCATACATAAAATTGTTGACAGCTCTTGATTATGAATCTATTATGTATGTATACGTATGCACCTGTCTATGTATAAAATATTGGTACATCTATATAGAGTTATGGAGTTATGAATGCATAACACCTTCATACGATCGAGTCAGTCGTATGAAATAGGGAATGTACTGTACAAATATATGCATACGTATACATTTGCTATAACCTTGTACCAAGACGTGCAGGGAAATGAGGAGTTCAGTCCTGTGGTCCTTTACAAGGCATGGAGCTGTGTTCGTGAAATTATGAGAGAGACGTTCCTGATCAAAGAGGTAGAGCGTTCATGTATGAGGAGGTACATACTATGTCAACATTACGAGAGAGGAATTTTCGACGCCTGAAGCAGAGTATCGACGGGGAGCGATCAGACAGACATGCTGTTTTCCATTACTATACGTATCCCTTCTTCCAGTCGATGACGGGAGTGGATCTGAATGATTTCTTCCACAATCCTGAAGCGACTTTGAAATGCGAGATTCAGACATTCGAACAGATTGAGGGGATAGGGAACCCCCTTCCTGACATGGGCTCAGTACCTGTTGCCAGTGGACTGGGGGGAGTGGTAAAATTTGATGATGCCGGTTTCATATCGGTGCATCCCAATCCTAACATCGCTTCTGCTGCTACAGTGGAAGACTTGGACTGGCTGGAACCGGGTGACCCCTATGGTGATAACTATATGGGAAAGGCACTGGAGTCTCTCCAGTATATGGTAGATAACTGCCCTGAAGGCTACCGGATCAATCCCCATCCCATACAGGGAGCCTATACCACCGGAGCGAACATCCGGGGGATCAGTGAGTTCTGTATTGATACGCTCATTCAGCCTGAATTTGTGAAAAAGATCCTTGCTCTGGTTATCGAGACCCAGATCCGATTCCTGAAGGCTCAGGAGAAGATCCTTGGTTCTCTGTCTCATGTCCTGGTCGGTGATGACCTTTCTGCTTTCTTGAGTGAACCGGTATATCGGGAGTTCATTCTTCCTACCTACTCAGCATTGTTCGAGGCATTCCCTGACACGCCGTTCTGGCTTCACAATGATTCGACTGCAAGACACGTAGCACCGGCTATCGGAGATTCCGGGATGAAGGCATGGCATTATCATCCTGATATCGCCCCTCAGGATGCTCTGGAACTGACTGGAGGCCGAGTGACCCTCTTGGGAGGATTGAGTCCGCTTGATCTGCAGAAGTGGACGGCTGAGGAGACCTATGAAAAGAGTATTGAGGTCCTGAAATCCTTCGGCGGGAACAGAAAGTTCGTCCTGGCTGCAGGTGGGTCTGTGAATCAGGTGCCGGTTGAGAATATCATGGCTATGTTCAGGGCTGCAGATGATTTTGAGATCTAAGATTCATGCAGACTGAGCTCAGGAAAGGATCACAGTCTACTTGCAGATGATTCATATCACAAGCTATTCATGCATGAATATGAGCGCTTCCTGTTCTATTGGACAGGAAGCGTTGCAACTCACGAGATCCCCTTCTAACGTTTCCTAGAACTCCCGCTTCTCATACAAGAAGACTGATACCCTGAAAGAGAGGTAGAGCAGACCTGCTGAGATGAGCGGCAGGATGACATGCAAGACTCCTTCAGGAATGGTGAACAGGTAGCTGAGTGCCGCCTGCATACTCGATACGGTCTCACCGCTCAGCTCGGAGGTCACTTTCAACATCAGGGTGAAGGATCCTGCCGATGCGATCATTGCGATATAGTTGGCCCATCTGCTCTTCTTGTACCCGACCCTGAAGTAGAGCGGGAAGTAGATGCTGTAGTAGAGTCCTCCTACTGCGAGGAATTGTACGAAGATGCTCCAGGATAGTAGTGCCATCTCCTCGAAACCAGGGATCAGCAGTCTGATGAAGACGGATAGGACCCCGATGATGATGAGAAAACCGCACAGATAGAGACCCATGCTGGCATATTTTGCTCCGACGATCTTCTTTCTGCCGACAGGCATGGCGATGAAGATCTTCTCAGTCATATATGTATCATCAAGGGCATTAGCGTAGACGATGTAGAGATAACTACCTGCGATATAGGGAAGGATGATATTCAGGATGTTCGTGGAGAATGCGAACGCACTGACGATAGGCATGACCACAAGATAGATGATCGATTTTCCGCCTCGCTGCAGCAGGAAGTCCTTATAGATGAGGTTACGCATAGTGTTCTCCTTTGACAAGGTGCAGTAAAATATCATCGATACCAGCTCGTTCCATGACCATCCTTCCATCACCAAGATACGCTGCGCATTCCTTCTCGATCCTCTGCGGATCTGTGGTGATCGCGGTAAAATTCCGTTTCTTCTTTCGTATCGCATCAAAGGACCTGACAGTATCAGGATTCAGATACTCAAGGGGACCTGTAACCAATCGGTACGTGTCTGACAGCTCTTCCCGTGATGTGCTGAAGATTATCTTACCTTCGTGTATACAGGTTATATAATCTGCGATCTTATCGATATCACTTGAGATATGACTGGAAAAGAGGATCGACCTTCCTCCATCTGCTATGATCTTCTGGAGGATCTCGAGTAGATCATCTCTGATGATGGGATCAAGTCCTGAGGTAGGTTCATCCATGATGATGAGTCTTGCATCATGACTTAATGCCACAGCTAACGAGAACTTCATCTTCATCCCTTTTGATAAAGAATCAATTCGTAACGCTTCATATAAGTCAAAACTCCTGAGATATTTCTCAAATAGGTTCTGATCCCAGTTATCATAGAACGCTGAGACAATACTGACCATTTCACGTATCGTAAACGAACCATACCAGTCTGATTCATCAAGGACGAAACCAATCTGCTGTTTGATCTCATTCGCATCTGTATCGATATCCTTTCCGAATATGCAGATGGATCCATCGTTGGGCTTCAACAGACCAAGAATGAGTTTGATCATAGTGCTCTTTCCAGCTCCGTTCGGGCCGACGAGTCCCATGATGAAGCCCTCTTCGAGACTCATGTTCACAGAATCGAGAGTGAAAGCACCATATCGTTTAGTCAGGTTGTTCAGTTCAAGTACTGATGCCATCTGTTTCCTCCTTGAGAGTAGTGATCATTGTGACCAGATCCTTCACTGAAAGATCAAGATAATCAGCTTGGGACAGGGCCTCTTCAAGGAGTTCTTCGAGCATGCGGAGTCTCCTCTCCCGCAGGAGTTCGTTGTTCCCTGCTGCGAAGCAGCCCTTACCCGGGACGGTCTCCAACAGTCCCTCATCTTCAAGTTCATCATAGGCTCTCTTCGTGGTGATTACACTGATCCCGAGTTCTGATGCGAGGACCCTGATGGAGGGGAGACTTTCTCCCGGTTCGATCTTCCCGTCGAGGATACCCCGCTTGATCTGTTCTGTGATCTGCTTGTAGAGAGGTGTCTGTGAAGAATTCGCTAACACGATACTGATCATATCTACCAACTGTTAAAACTGTATATGAAAATATATATACAGTTATCATAGATGTCAAGAGTGTGAGGGATGAAGAGGCAGATGTTCATAGTCGTTATGCACGAGCTTTAATTGCCCTGAAGCTCTGATAGCCCGGGCCGGATCGTCTGTCAGTATCGAATATCTCACCGTGGCAGATGATGAGATTAAAGATCGAACCTTGGAGATAGAGTGTAGAATCATTACCCTCGATGCGATACGACAGTAAAGGCTCCTCGTACAGATTCACCTGAATGATAGAATGCAACAAGAAGAGGGATCAAAAGAAATCCAGGAAGGCAACATATACGTGAGATGGTGAGTCCCAGGTGAACACTGATCAAATCCTTGGTAAACTACTCCTTCACACAATCAGAAGAAAATCTACCATGGCTGCTGCCCCCATGAGCTGGAGTGTTGGGTGAACATTGGGAAAGATCGAGATGATCTCTCCCTCCAGGTCATTCAAGAAGATCTCCAATCTCTCCTGCATGTTATGAGTGCTCACATCTAAGTGATGAACTCTATATTTCATACGAGAGGCTCCTTCACCTGCCATTTCAGGGCTTCACATCGTCAACGGTCACGAGTAACCAGAGTCAACTCTTTGAGGATCGAACTATGAAAGAGGTATGTTCCAGCATAAGATGATGTATGCTGTACAGTTCCTGAACAGGGGTACTGCTGTGAAACTGGTCTTTCCCCGGCAAGTATCGTGCGACTGCTCCACGATAGTAGCTGTAACAGCATGTATCATCTTTTCCGCAGTCGGCATAGGGCAGATGCAGAACGGTAGTCAGACTGAACGTGATAGCAGGACATACCGCCTCTCCGCCTGCGTCTGTCAGGATATTCCTTTGCAGGGATACTCGACCAACCGAGTGTCCGCAACAGCTTCTGCGAGGAACCAAACATGCGCGGTCTTTGCTCACGCAATCATACCACAAGACGCAGTGAAGAAGGGGAGTCTCAGCTACAAGGAATACAGATCTAAGTCCTCAAAGACTATCCTGGGTGACAAGACCCTTCATGTGTCTTGAGATTATCGGACGGGGAACTGCAGGTAGGGGATTCCCATTTTCTTAGTTCCTCTATACTCTGGATACTTCCTTCTCTTCACTACAAGGAAGCACACATATGTCATTTAAGACCCTGGGATTATCACATGCATTACTTGCCGAACTGGCAGCACAGCAATTCACCCAACCCTATCCGATCCAGTTGAAGGCGATCCCTGCTATTCTTGAGAAGAGAGATGTCCTTGGGATAGCCGGTACCGGTTCCGGTAAGACCGCCAGTTATGTACTTCCTATCCTCACGAACCTTCAGAAGGTGCAGACCAAGAAGGATAGACATATCCATGTGCTGGTCTTAGTCCCCACACGGGAACTTGCGAAACAGGTGAACGAGGTCTTTCGTACCTTCGCTCAGGGGTTCAAGCAGAAGATCAGGTCTTCCGCAGTCTTCGGTGGAGTCTCCATCAATCCGCAGATGATGGGGATGCAGCATGTTGATGTGCTCGTAGCCACCCCCGGTAGACTCCTGCAGCTGGTGAGAGCACACGCGGTACATTTCTCTGAGCTCAAGACACTGGTCCTCGATGAGGCAGATAAGCTGCTCAATGCTGAGTTCGCCGATGAGATGAACCAGATCCTGGCGATTCTGCCCCATACGAGGCAGAATCTCCTCTACTCAGCAACTTTGACTGATACGGTGAAACAGATACACCAGATACTCCTGCATGATCCTCTCATCATCAAGATCGAATCAGAGGAGTCCGATATCGAGCTGATCGAACAGAAGGCCTATATGGTCGCTGATAGTGAAAAAGGTCCTCTGCTGCGATACCTGATCAGAGAGCAGAAGATGAAACAGGTTCTGGTCTTCGCTTCCTCTATAGCCAGAGCAGATCGGGTAGCTGAGAAACTCAGGAAGCATGGGATCGAGGCACGGTCGATTCATAGAAAGAAATCACAGGGTGCCAGGACAGACCTTCTGACGAAGTTCAAGCATGGGAAGCTGCCTGTGCTGGTGGCAACCGATCTTCTTGGACGTGGTATCGATATCGAATACCTTCCCTATGTGATCAATTATGAGTTGCCACGATCGCCGAAGATGTTCATCCATCGAATCGGCAGGACCGGTCGTGCTCAGAGACATGGAAAGGCTATTTCCCTGATCTCACCGGAAGAGGAGAACCACTTCTGGGTCATAGAGAAGAAGATGAACAAGCATGTTGAAAAAATCAAGACTGACGATATCGATCTGTCACGAGTTTGATTCGACAACATGAGAGCATATGATGTATACTCCTCATTGATGAGCACAAAGAAGGAGTACTCTTGTCTGAAGCACCAGGAACAGAATATCTGTATGTGATCAACTATCCCACATTCGAGAGAGAACTCGCTCTTCTTGAGATACGGTCTCTATTTGGGATGCATATAGAAAAGAAGTACTTCTACTCAGATCGCCATATCCCCCCATCTCGAAGTGTCTTCATCAAAGCGTGTATCTCTATCCTCTACAGGGCCGGATCATTAGATGACCTGGTCGACCTTCTCGTACAGAATAGGGTGCGGTATGAGCAGTTCAAGTTCGTACGGTTCTCTGTCGTAGGCGGAGGCTTGGGGTATAGGGAGTGGCTGCACAGTGCTGCAGCACTCGGAGCGGTGATCCAGGGGGAAGTCGATATGTACACAGCTGAGCATCTTCTCGGGGTGACCTGCCTTGAGGGGCAGTGGGTCTTCGGGGTCTATGAGAGCTGTGACAGCTCGTGGACTGCACATGATCTGAAACCTCATACCTATAGCAACGCTCTTTCAGTCAGGACTGCACGATCACTGGTGAACATCGCCGTCGGTCCATCTGTTGATACCTCATTGGTGGATCCCTGCTGCGGCATCGGTACCGTAGTCATCGAAGCAGCCTCTATGGGGATCGATGTCAAAGGGTATGAGCTCAATTGGTCTATTGCTGATAAGGCAAATAAGAATCTCATCTATTTCGGCTTCGATAGACTCGTGACGAAACAGGATATGCATGAGATCACCGAGACCTTTCAAGCGGCGATCCTTGATCTCCCCTATGGTATATTCACCCATTCGACACCACAGAAGCAGCAGGCTCTGATCAGGAGCCTCAGACATATCGCTGTCCGCTGTGTGATCATCACCTTCGAAGATATGGATGAGATCATAGAGGATGCAGGATTTACCATCATAGATCGAGCCACGGTCAATAAGGGACAGTTCACGCGCATCATCAGGCTATGTGAATGATCTGCCCGATAGTGTTCATTCAGAAACGGTATGATCGTACTATACCGTACAGGACACAGTAAGAACTGGGCCGTACTCCTGTCTGAGTCCTGAAAACTGTCCGCACCTCGCAGGTTGCAATGCATGCTGACTCTATAACAGCTACGGTACCCGCATGTTCAGAATACAGTCAGTACTGAAAAACACAGCATCAGTACCCCTGCCGTGTCAAAGTATTCCGACGTAGGGATTCTGATGCTGTTCTTGCATGATGCTGAAGGACTCGTCGTACTGGTTATCTCCGTTATGTGAACAAGGCCCTCACACGCAGATCGTCCAGTCAAGAGCTAGGTCAGTGTGTACTCATCGGCCGCCTTGAACATCGCTTTGAGGTTCGCTATCGGTACCTGATTGACTGAGCCTCCAGCTGCCAGCACACACTTGTTGTTGCCGTTGAATGATGCGAGTACATCTGTGCATCTCTGGTAGGTCTCTTCTTCTGACCATCGCTGCAGATCAAGAGGGTTCAAACCTCCCAGAAGGGAGATCTTCCCGCCGGTGAGTTCCAAGGCATCCATGGGTTCGATCTCTGGAAGATATTGCCATGCGACCATGCCGGAATCTGCGATTGCAGGAGCAACGTGTCTGGCTGTGGAATCATTGTGCAGCCATCTCTGTGTTTCAGGGAACTGCTCGAACATCTTCAGGTACCCCGGAAGGATGATGTCACGGTACATCGCTTCACTGAGGAAGGCAGACAGATCGTCTGCGACCAGGATATGGTGCAGGGAACCCAGGATCTTCTCCTGCGCCTTCATGAAACGGATGTTCGTCTCTATCACCACATCAAGGATCATCCTGGTCAGATCAGGATCGAGCAGGGCATCCATGCTGAACTGACTGATGCCCCTGACACTGGCACCGACGGTGAACGGACCCATGATCGGATGGGGATTGACACGATAGCCCTCTGGACAGTGCGAGACCATGTACTCGAGGGTCTTCAGAGCCTGACCCATATAATTATCACCGTATGGATCACCCGGTTCGAGCCATGACAGATCTGAGGTGGATTCTGCCGCTGCGACCTTCGGGTTCGGGTGTACGGATATGAACCCGTTATCATCGAATCTCACTTCAGCGCCAAGACCGCTCGCCTCAGCGACGGCTCCCATGTCCGGTACGGGGTTGCCGATACCATCGAGCATCTCCAGTGCCTGTATCTGGCACTCAAGAGTCACTGCAGGATTATGAAAATAGTCATCCAGGTTGACCCCTGTCATAGACCTGAAGAAGGGGAACGTATAGAAATTGAATACTGCATGGGCATCTGATGGTTCTCCGGCTATGCTCTGGCGCAGGCGTCGTAAGTTTCTTTCTCGTAATGTAGACATGATCTGGACCTCTATGTGTAGGATGTTTTGTACGAATGACTACGTAATCTTATTGCATGATACCGCAGTATTCACTTCCTGTCAACGATAATACGTCCACAGAAGCAGGATGGTCGATCCAACCACCTTCTGTGTAAGCTGTGTTGTTCTGAACGCCGGGAAGCTGCAGCTCTCCGTCGTTCAAGACTCTGTAAGCTCTCTCTTCACTGACAGATGGTCTGGAAGCAGTGTACCCATCGATACGATCATGCGAAGAGCCTGATCAACCGGTATGTCGAGCACCTCATACGAATCTTCCGGGACCAAGAGCAAAAAACCGTTCGAGGGGTTCGGGGTAGTAGGCACGAACACCGCAGCCATGTTCGTTCCCTTCATCGTGACCTCCTCATTGGTGATGAACCCGATACTCTTGGTCTCGGGACTCGGGAAGGATACGGTCACTACCTTGGAGAAGCTCTTTCCTGTTGCATTGGTGAAGGTCTGCATGATCTGAAGGATAGAACTATAGACACTTTTGATCAGAGGGAGGCTGGAAAAGAGTCGATCGACCTTCTTCATGATCCAGCTGCCGAGCACATTGCTGGTCAGCAGACCGATGAGAAAGATGATGATGATCAGCGTGATCATACCGAGACCTGGGATGTACATGCCAAGGAGTGAGGTGATCGGTATCCTCAGGATATTATCAGCTTTACTGATGAGCCAGTAGAGCAGGGCAAAGGTGATGACCAGGGGGATGATGGCAAACAGACCGGATAGGAAGATCTTGCGTATTCGTTTCATGGGAACACCTCCGCGTACTTGGTAAGTATATCGAATCAAGGAATAAGAGAGAAGAGCGCTCGAAGAGCTCTGATGGGACCAGAGGTGAACGTGTTCCATCAGGACGCGATCAACGTGAGGGGCTCCTCCGCTCTCCAGACCGTTCCCTCACCATCAGTGATATGAATACCGTGATAAAAGCGGGTAGGAGCAGTAACTACTTTGACTTTTCTCTTGTTTATCTGTATAGTTGTGTAACGATAACAAAAAGGTGATGTCAGTGATACAAGAAAAAGATAGATCTGCAGGAACAGTCGTATTGATCCTATATGTGCTCATATTCCTGTTTGCAGCTGTTGGGCTCCAGGCTGCCGATCAGGCAGTCCTCAGGATCACAGCGACCGTCGGTCACAGTCTGGAGATCGAAGTGATCCCTGATAAGGATCTTGCACTCTTTGACCTGACGGGAAAGCAGGACATGCTCAAAGTCGGGGAAGTAGAAGAACGGGCTAATGTGCGCAACGGCTATCAGGTGATCCTTGAATCAGAGAATGCCAGATCGCGCGGACAGGGAATACCATTCCTGCAGGGAGAAGACCCTGATAACAATCTCGGAGTAGCATATGAACTCTACTATGATGGCAGGAAGATCGTGTTCGATCTCGATGGTCGTGCGATCGTCACCGATGCGATAACCGATACGACAGCCTCAGGTATCAGCAGGAATGTCTATATATCCTATGATGGGACAGATGCCGAACTCGTCTCGGACTACTACTCAGATACACTCACGTTCTCCATCACTCCAAAATGAGACTCATGTCTCCAGCTTCAGTAGAGCAGATAGCCTGCCGCCGCCCCGATCAATGAACCAAGTACAGCACCAGTGAACACATCACGCGGCGTATGAGAACCCGAAGCATACCGCAGGAATCCGGTGACAGAAGAGAGAGACCAGGACAGGACTGTGACAGGGACAGCCAGAGCAGCATCACGATGGGTCTTCATGAAGGCCATCGTGAGAAAGGAGCTGGCAGCGAACGACATGGTGGTATGACCAGATGGGAACGAGCTGAACGCATCTTCATCATCGATACCGAACTCATTGATATAGGCAGCAGGTCGCTGCTGGCGGAAGAGCTGTTTCCCTGCGGTCTTTCCCAGATAGGCTGTGCCTACAGCAGCGCTGTAGGCAAGGGGGAGGTCCCACAGGTTCTCTTGCTGCTGAGTGAGCAAGATCGCAGGAAGCAGCAGAGACGTATAGGCGGTGTATGTCGATATCCGGTCGAGGTCTTCCCGGTATACCTCGACAGCAGAACCGGTGAACCAGGAATCTGGATGTATCTGAAGGTCTGACCGCTCAGGCGACTCGGCGTATACCGGCAGACTGAAGATGATCAGCACCTGAAGCATGATACCTATACGTATGGTCGTTGGTTTCATAGGGAGAATATCTCCTGCAGCTGCTCAGGGCTGTGGTACGCGGCAGCGAAGGCAAGCAGCTGCTCATAGGTCGGACAACTCCTTGCATGAGCTTTCGTGATGCTCATCGCAGCACAGGCATTCCCCCACATCGTGGCATGCTGCAGCGATCTCCCCCGATACAAGGCAGCGATGAACCCGCTGTTGAAGGCATCTCCCGCTCCGATGGTATCACATACCGCTACCGGATACCCGGGTGCGTGGAACACGGACTGCTGATCTATGCACAGTGCCCCATCCTTCCCAAGACGAGAGATCACGCATGCATTCGGGTTGAGTGCCCCAGCGGCCTTGATCGGATCGTTCGTGCCGGTAAGGGGTTCGATCTCATCTGTGCTTGACCCGAAGATGATGTCTGAGACCGCAAGTGCTCTCTCGAGCTGTCGTTGGAACATATGATCACCGGCAAAGAATTCCATCCTGAGATTCATATCGAAACTGAAGATGCTCTCAGGGGTTCTGTTCTGCTCCAGGAAGCCCAGGATGCTCCCGGCAGAAGGTTCTTCACGCAGGTTGATACTCGAAAAATGGATCAGTGCGTACTCGGCCCCATCGAAATCCAGGTCTTCCGCACTAAGCAGCGATTGAGCAGCCCCTGAGGGGGGCCAGACGAATATGGTACGTTCCCCATCGGGCTGTACGACTGCGAAGACCATATTGGTGAAGGCCTTTCGGGTAAAGAACAGGTGCGTGGTATCTACCTGATCCTCTTCGAGCAGCTGCCCCATCAGGTGCCCCATCGCATCATCCCCGGTCATACCGCAGAACGATGTGGGAATACCCAATCTCGAGAGCCCTGAAGCCACATTGGCGACCGTCCCGCCTCCGGAGATACTGGCACGCTGAAGATCGGGAGCAGCTGATGTCAGTAGCGAAGAACCCAGTGGCAGGATGATATCAGGGTTCACATCACCCAAAGTCAGTACCGGCTTGCGGGAAAGAGGGAGCTTCATGCTCTATGGCTCCGAGGTGATAGTATGATCATTCTGCACCTTTGGAAGGATCCTCACGAGGAGTCACATCCTCTATCCTGAGAGACGCATCAGACTTATCGGTGATCTTGGCGGCAACCGCTCGTCGCTTGAAGGGTTTGAGACCGAAGAATACCTTGTCAAACTCCTCTTCACTCTCTCTGAGTGCTGTCTGCCAGGCAGGGGCGAACCCGGGGGCTTTGAGAGACATGATCTCTATTGCCCGCTCGTAGATCTGGAACCGGGTCATCTCCTTCTTGGTAGTCTTCTGTGACATCGATCTGAGACTTACCCGAAGGTGTTCATTCTGTTCTTTCAGTGCCGTGATATCAGTCTTCAGCTGAGAAAGTGAATCTGATTCAAGATCCATCTTCTGCGTGACGATCTGCTTTATCTTCTGGATCTCTTTTTTATGGACATTCTTGGTATGTGCATGCGCGATGACTGAGATGATAAAGAGCAGCAGACCTATTCCAAGCCCGATCAAAAACAATTCCATGTGTTTCTCCGTCAGGATACGTTAAGATACTAAACTATACCATGCTATGGGGATGAGATACAACTGGAAGTGGTGAAATCGCGGCGAGATGGGAGAGCTGCAGATGAGGTGATCGAAGAGCTCTTTCGACAGGGAACGCACGATCTAAAGAAGCTCATAAGCCGCTCGTGGGGGAGCATGCTCTCAGTGAACCAGTGCGACTGACTATGATGACCGAGTATGGTTTCGTTCTGCAACCGAGGCGGGACCGATCAGAGAGCCCTGCTCTTCGCAGCACTGTTCATCGGTCCCGGTATCGATCAGAGAGCTGCTATGTACGAACGCATAGCTGCTACTGTCGGTTCTATCGAGGGCGGGATCGAGACTTTCCCGTCAAAAGCCTTCATGTCCTTGAACCCCGTTCCCGTAAGCAGTACCACCACCTCGGCATCACTTCCGAACCGGTCGACGATCTTCTGTCTGTCTGCCTTCACTCCGGCCCATGCCGCAGCGGCTGCAGGTTCAGCGAACATCCCTGCCTGAGAAGCAAGTTCCAACTGTGCCTCAGATATCTGCTCATCGGTGATGACCGTGGCCCAGCCTGAGGATTCATTGATATATCTGACTGCCATGCGCCCGTTGGCAGGGGAAGAGACCGATATCGAATCAGCAGTCGTCACAGCTTCACGAAGCGGTTCATAGGCTCCAGAGGACCATGCTTTGCTGATGGCATCACTTCCCGAGGACTGCACACACACAAGAGCGGGGACCCTGTCAATGATCCCTGCAGCCTTCAGATCAGAGAAGCCTTTATACACTCCTGAGATGATCACACCATCACCGACGGGCACATAGACAACATCTGGTATCGATCTGCCCATCTGTTCGAACAGCTCGATGCTCACACTCTTCTTACCTTCGATGGTCATGGGATTGTAGGCGGTGTTCCGATTGATGCCGCCGAACTCGTTCGTATAGGCGATCGAAAGAGCGAACGCATCATCGTAGGTACCGGCGACCGGGATCACATGGGCTCCGTAGAGCACCGACTGCATGAGCTTGTTCACCGGAGCTGTCGCAGGTACGAACAGGACGATCTCAAGTCCGTAGGCTGCTCCTGCACAAGCCATGGCAGAACCTGCATTGCCGGTCGAGGCCAGTACGACTTTCTGTTCACCCGAGGCTGCAGCCTGAGCAGCGATGAGCTGAGAAGCGCGATCCTTGAACGAACCGGAAGGGTTCTGACCGTCGAGTTTGAACGACAGATTGGGTAACCCATACTGGGAACTGAGTCTGGGAGAAGAGGCCAGGGGGGTGTTCCCGACCGGATAGGCCTGAGGATCCGGTACTGTATAAGGAAAGAAGTCAAAAGCGTTCACATGGTCCTGCTTCTTCAGGGATGCAAGGTCCTCTCTGTTGAGTTCTACGATGAGGTTGCCTCTCTGAAAGGTGCCATCGGTATCAGACCCGCACGATGTACATCGATACATGATCTGTTCAGTCTCGAATCGAGTGCCGCAGTCCGAACATACATATGAGAATCTCATAGTCAGTCTCCTTTGTGCAATGCTGCACCAACAAAAGGAGCCGGGCTGTTGCCCGGCTCCCGTATCATGAAGCGGGATCAGATCAATCCAACCTCTTCATTGAAATCAATGATCAGTTTCTCGATTTCAGGCAGGATAGCCTGGATGTTCGTCCAGTAGTCTCGGTCATACCACTGTGCATTGAGCTCAGAAAGTTCTTTCCCCTGCTGTTCGATCCAGGTGTAGTACTTGAGGTTATGGATAGCAAGACGATCATAGTAGCCGAGTTCCTTCGCATGCTCTGTGGTCTGGTGCAGCAGGCAGGAGTGGAATACCACAGAGGCATCTTTTTCGCTGAACTGCCCCTTGGCTTCATGCATCTCTCGTCTTCTTGATTCGTACATCTCTGCAGAATCGGTGAGGATCGTGACGATGACATCATCTTCATCCATCTCGTAGTATTTGGCCATCTTGATAGCACCGAGGACGTTACCGATACCTGATATCCCGAAGAGCTCGAGTTTGTCCATGAACTGGGCAGGGATGTTCTCTTTTACCAGAGATTCCTTCCCGACTTCTTCATTGAACAGTCTGAACAGATCCATACAGTCGTTATCATCGATGGCAAGGACCATGTCTGTATTTCGTACATTGTGGATCCAGGGGATATGCTTATCACCGATCCCCTCTATTCTGTGTCCACCGAATCCGTTTCTCAACAGAGTGGGGCACTGAAGGGCTTCTGCAGCAGCGAGTTTCACATCAGGATAGATCTGCTTCATATAGTCGCCGGCAGCAAGGGTTCCACCGGATCCTGTCGCTGAGACGTATCCTTTGACTCGTTCTGCAGGGATACCTTCGAGTGTCAGCATTTCCTCGATCGCCTTACCGGTGATGGAATAATGCCACAGGTAGTTCCCGAACTGATCGAACTGATTGAAGATGACGATATGCTCGCCACGTTCTGCATCAAGTTCATGACACTTGTCAAAGATCTCCTTCACATTACTTTCACATCCCGGGGTAGCGATGACTTCACCAGCTACCTGCTTCAGCCACTCAAAACGCTCCTGACTCATCTCTTCCGGCAGGATAGCGATCGAATCACATCCGAGCAGTGCCGAGTTGTACGCTCCGCCTCGACAGTAGTTACCGGTTGACGGCCAGACGGCTTTCTGTGCTGTGGAATCGAAATTACCAGTCACAAGTGCCGGTGCAAGACAGCCGTAGGTAGCTCCGACTTTGTGCGCACCAGTGGGGAACCATTTTCCGACAAGAGCGAAGATCCTTGCTTTGGTCCCTGAGAGTTCTTTGGGGATCTCCACATAGTTGACATCACCGAAGGTCCCGCCCTGTTCGATCGGCTGGTTCTTCCAGGTGATCCTGAAGAGGTTCACAGGATCGACGTCCCAGAGGCCGGTATGTGAAAGTTTCTCTTTGATAGAATCGGGGATGAGTTCGGGGTTCTGCATCTGTGCAAAAGTCGGGTAGATAATTCCCTTTTCTCTGCATCGCTGTGCGTTCTTCTTCTTGATGTCTTCATGCATGGTTAAATCTATCATGCGTTCCTCCAATGGATTACAAAAATGTTGTATGATATGCCTATTCATAAATACTACACTGATTACGTAAAAAGTCAATAATTAAATAAAATATTTATGTAAACATAGAATATTGATGATAATATTACTTATTACAAAATACGGCAGAATACGTCAAGAGCACTTCGGCTATTATCGCATATATCGGGGAAAAATGCAATTTGTTGCGTAATGTTGCAATGTTTTTATTGACAGACTGTCCTGACGCGGTACAATATGAGAGGGGTGCGATCCCCGAAAACAGTTAGTCCAAGGAGTTTGTATGGGCGATTTGATGCGACCTGTCCCGTTTGAGGAATTACTGCACAGAATGATATCCGAGTTCGCCGTGAGCTCTTCAATATTCAGTATTCACCAGGATCAGTTCTTCACAAAGAGTACTGACCGTACCGTTCAGGTGCTCAGTCAGAAGTGTTCCGTACCGGTAGGTCCTGCTGCCGGACCACATACCCAGCTGGCACAGAATATCATCACCTCGTATCTCACCGGCGGTCGGTTCATGGAACTCAAGACAGTACAGAAACTTGACACTCTGGAAATCGACAAACCCTGTATCGATGCACGTGATGAGGGGTACAATGTCGAATGGTCGACCGAGTTCACCCTCGAGAAGGCCTATGATGAATACCTCAAAGCCTGGATCATCCTGCACCTGCTTGAGGAGGTGCTTACCGGCAGCCCTGTCGCTGTCCCATCCTTCATCTTCAACATGAGCGTCGGGTATGATCTGGACGGTATCAGGACCGAGAAGATGCAGAGGTATATCGACCAGATGCTCGATGCCTCGACCCATCCTGCTTTTGTCTCCTATCGTACCTATCTGGACGCCCTCATCGAAGAAGGGGAGTTCCTTGACGGTCTCGGACTGGATGTATCATATGAGAGCCTCAAAGGGATCAGTTCGAGGATCTCTGCAGTGATCTCTCCCTCTGTGACACTTTCGACCATGCATGGCTGTCCTCCTGAAGAGATCGAGGCGATCTGTCACTATATGCTCACAGAGAAATCGATCGATACCTTCGTGAAGCTCAACCCGACCCTTCTGGGGTATGATACGGTACGGGAGATCCTTGATGGACTCTCCTACGACTATCTGCACCTCAACAGGGAGTCATTCGATCATGACCTCCAGTACCCGGATGCCGTGGCGATGATCAGGCGACTGACTGCGACAGCTCAGAAGCAGGGGAAGAAGTTCGGTGTGAAACTGACGAACACCCTCGGGTCCGTCAATGATCAGGGACAGCTTCCGGGAAAGGAGATGTACATGTCCGGAAGGGCTCTGTATCCACTGAGTATCAACCTCGCCGCACGACTTTCCACCGAATTCTCCGGTGCGCTCCCCATCTCCTACTCAGGGGGTGCGAACGCTCAGAATATACAGAAGATCTTCAATACCGGTATTCACCCGATCACGCTCGCGACAGATCTGCTCAAACCCGGCGGGTATGTCCGCATGAAGCAGCTTGCTCAACTGTGTGAGGATGCAGACGGCTGGGATCGCGAGGGTATCGACGTCGAGGCATTGAACGCTCTTGCACAGGAGGCGCGAAGTGCCGAACCGTTCAGCAAGAATCATCGTGGTACCGATGTCATCACGACCGGAGCTCCTCTGCCTCAGTATGACTGCTATGTCGCTCCCTGTACTGTCGCCTGTCCGATCGGACAGGATGTACCTGAGTACATCTACCTTGCCGGAGAGGGCAGGTATGCAGATGCCCTCTCGGTCATCTATGAGAAGAACGCCCTTCCCAACATAACCGGTCATATCTGTGACCACCAGTGCATGTTCAACTGTACCCGTCTCGATTATGAGGGGACCGTACAGATCAGAGAGATGAAGAGGATCGCTGTCGATAACGGGTTCGAAGAGTATATCGCCTCCTGGGAAGCTCCGGAGAAGACCGACATCAAGGCTGCAGTGATCGGGGCAGGTCCTGCAGGACTCTCAGCAGCATACTTCCTGGCACGATCAGGCTTCGATGTAGAAGTGTTCGAACGTGAAGAGAGTGCTGGCGGGGTGGTCAGACACGTGATCCCGGGCTTCAGACTCCCGCAGGAGGTGATCGAAGCAGACATCGCGTTCATCGAACGACATGGAGTGAAGTTCACCTTCGGTGCAGAATCGGTGACTACCAGTGTCGAGGCGCTCAAACAGGCAGGATTCGGGTATATCTTCTATGCAGTCGGAGCTGAGAAAGATAATCCGATCCCGCTTGAAGGATCACGAAAGGCTGTCATCGAAGCACTGGACTTCCTCGGTTCCTACAGGAAGGACCCTTCGAGCACGTCACTGGGCGCTCATGTGGTCGTAGTCGGTGGTGGAAACACCGCGATGGACAGTGCACGGGCAGCCTTGACCGTTCCGGGTGTAGCTTCTGTCGATGTCCTCTACCGGAGATCGAAACAGGAGATGCCGGCAGACCTTGAAGAGTATGATAATGCCGTCGCAGAGGGCGCGGTATTCAGATTCCTGACCAACCCTGAGGGCTTCACTGATGAAGGGAAGCTGGTGTGCCGGGTCATGGAACTCGGGCAGCCGGATGAGAGCGGCAGGAGGAGACCGGTCAGCACCGACGAGAGTTTCGAACTCGAAGTCGATTCGATGATCACCGCGATCGGTGAACATGTTGACAGTCAGGCACTCGAGCTCATGGGGGTCACCGTCAATGAGAAGGGCTGGGTCGATGTCGATGACCAGACTCTTGAGACCGTACAGGAAGGTGTCTATATCATAGGTGATGCGCAGAGTGGACCATCAACGGTCGTACAATGTATTGCCAGTGCCAGAAAGGCGGTGGAAGCTGCGATCGATCGAGAGATCGGACCTCTGGAAGAAGAGGCGCATGTCTGTGATGAGAGTTGTGATCACGATCATGATGATCAGGAGGATGCGCTCTCTGATGAAGAACTCGATGATATCGAACAGGCAGAGAACGAGTTCTTCTCGGAGATCAGAGCGAAGAAAGGCTTCATAGAAGAGCCCGCTGCAGCAGAGCTTCCCGATGAGCAGTTCGCACAGATAGAGGCGAAACGCTGTCTGGAGTGCTCTTATATCTGTAACAAATGTGTGGAAGTCTGCCCGAACCGGGCCAATATCGCTATCGACGTCCGTGAATCAGGGTTGTTCGACAATCCCTATCAGATCATCCACATCGATGCGTTCTGTAATGAATGCGGCAACTGTGCCACCTTCTGCCCATGGGAGGGGAAACCCTATCGTGATAAGTTGACAGTATTCAGTCGAAAGGACGATTTTGAGAACTCAGAGAACCCTGGATTCTTCTATGAGAACGGGACGGTACTGCTGCGGGACGGCGGCAGTGTCTCGACACACAGTATTGACGCTGACGGGATCCTCAACGGAGATGTCGATGAGAAGACTCAGGAACTCATCGAACTGATCATAGAGCAGTACGCCTATCTGCTCGGACCGGTAGAGGCATAAGGAGCATAACATGGCACTGACAGTCATCAAAGACACCACCGTGCTGGGGTTCGCCCCGGCTGAGGTGCACGACCATACAGACGTCGTCATAACTGACGATCGTATCACCCACGTCGGCCCGAACGCAGGTGATGGGCTCGATGCAGATACCATCATCGATGGGAGAGGGCAGTATGTCCATCCCGGCATGGTCTGCTCACACCACCACTACTATTCCGGACTCTCGCGCGGGATCACTGCTACGATCCCGCCTTCACCGGATTTCATCTCGATCCTGAAGAATCTCTGGTGGAGGATGGACCGGGCCCTCGATGAACGATCCACCTATTACTCGAGCCTCATCTGTTCGATCGATGCGATCAGAGCCGGAACCACTTCGGTGATCGATCATCATGCGAGCCCCTCCTTCATCGAAGGGTCGCTCCATCAGATCAAGCGCGGCTTCGTGGAGACGGGCTTGCGGGGGATGACCTGCTATGAGATGACCGACAGGAACGGAGGAAGGGACGAACTGGCAGCTGGCGCTGCTGAGAATGTCGCTTTTGCCAAAGAGGTCGATGCAGATAAGAAAGCCGACCCTGATGGATATCTGGTAGAATCAGCTATCGGAGGACATGCACCCTTCACGATCTCTGATGAAGGCCTGCTGATGATGGCAGATGCTGTCAGCCAGAGCGGACGGGGCATACACCTCCATGTCGCTGAAGGTGCCTACGATGTGTCCAGATCTCACCATATGTACGGTAAGGATCTGCTGGTACGGCTTGATCAGTTCGGCCTGATCGATGATAAGGCACTGCTGGTTCACGGCATCTTTCTCTCTGATGATGAGATCGCTCTGCTCAATGAGAAGGATGCGTTCCTTGCGCATAATGCCAGATCCAACATGAACAACCATGTGGGGTACAATACGAAACTGCCTGAGGTCAGGAACCTGGTGATCGGGACCGATGGCCTTGGGCCCGATATGTTCGAAGAGCTGAAATTCGCCTTCTTCAAGCACCGTGATGCCGGCGGACCCTGGTGGCCGGGAGATTTCCTCGGGGCGATGTCCCATGGGAATGAACTGCTGAAGAGATATTTCGGATCTGAGTTCGGTCGTATCGCCCCTGGATACAAAGCCGATCTGGTCATATCAGATTATCTGGCTCCCACACCGATCGAACCTGAAAATATTGCTGGGCATATCGCATTCGGCCTGGGTTCATCGAGCGTGAAGAGTGTCATGATCAATGGGAAGCTGGTGATGGAGAACAGGAGCTTCTCCTATGATGTGCAGAAGATCTATGCAGATGCGGTTCAAGAGGCACAACGTGTCTGGGAACGGGTCGAAAGCCTTTAGAGACAGGGAACAGTACTGCTGAGGGCATGAAGCCCTCAGCAGTCACCATATACTACGTAACAACAACCTAGGAGAAATTATCATGGATATGCAGAACAGGATTCTTGAAATGGCGAAAGAGTATCGGGATTACACCGCGATCAATCTTTCAAAACTCGTACAGACGAAGTCTTACAGCAGCAGGGAAGAGGATGTATGTCGTCTGCTCGTTACCCTCTGCGAAGAAGCAGGGTTCGATGAAGTCAGGATCGACGGACTTGGAAGTGTCATCGGTAGAGTGGGGTATGGCCCGAAGGCTATCGCCTTCGATGCTCATATCGATACGGTCGAAGTAGGGGATCCCTCTCAGTGGGATTTTGATCCCTTCTGCGGTACCATCAAAGATGGCCTGGTACTCGGAAGAGGGACTTCTGACCAGAAGGGCGGAGCCGCTTCCATGATCACTGCCGGAAGGATCCTCAAAGAACTCGGCTACGGTGGAGACTACAGTGTCTACTTCACCTTTACCGTCATGGAAGAGGATTGTGACGGCATGTGCTGGAAGTATCTGATCGAAGAGGAGAACTTCAAACCCGATCTGGTCGTCTCCACCGAACCTACAAGCTGCAGGATCTACCGGGGACATCGTGGGAGGATGGAGATCGTTGCACGGATCAAGGGTGTCTCATCTCACGGGTCTGCACCTGAACGCGGCGTCAGCGCTGCCTACAAAGCTGCAAAAGCCACTCTTGCCATCGAACAGCTCAACAATGATCTGCAGCCCGATGAAGACAACTTCCTGGGAAAGGGTACCATCGTAGTTTCACAGATCGATGTGAAAGGTCCCTCTCAGTGTGCCGTTCCCGATCAGGCCATGATCTATATGGACAGAAGACTGACCTGGGGTGAAGATGCTGAACTGGCGATCGGTCAGGTCAAGGAATATATGGCAAAAGCGATCGGCGAGAGTGTCGATGCCATCGCTGTCGAGATGCCAGAGTATACAAAACGAGGCTGGAAGGATCTTGACTATGGTCAGGAACTCTACTTCCCGACATGGAAGATCCCAGCTGACCACTATCTGGTGACTTCCGGTGTGGATGCCTATGAGAAACTCTTCAACACGGCACCGACTGTTGACAAATGGACATTCTCCACCAACTGTGTAGCGACCACAGGAAGACATCACATCCCTGCGATCGGGTTCGGTCCGGGAGATGAGAACCAGGCACATGCACCCAATGAGATCAACAGAGTCGACGATCTGGAGATCTGTGCTGCTTTTTATGCTATGCTCCCCTATTCGCTTGAAGCACATAATTAGTATATTGACAGCGGAGGAAGCTACATGATGACAAAAAAAATTAGTGATTCTATCCGCAGAGTCGATGCCGTGGACAAAGCCGGCGGTTATACGCAGTACATCTCAGACATGTCTTTTGATGAACTGCACTACGGCCGGCTTGTCCGTGGTCTACGCTCTCATGCAAGAATCACACATATCGATCTCCCCGCACTTCCTGACGGCTACTATTTCATCACCAAGGATCATATCCCCGAAGGCGGGAAGAATGAGATCCAGCAGATCGGAACAGACTGGCCGGTCTTCGCAGACGACGAAGTAACCTTCTACGGAGAGACCATCGGGATCCTCGTAGGCCCTGATAGAGAGAAAGTACTGGAGATCGAACGATCGATCTCTATTGAATATGAAAAACTTGAAGCGGTGTTCACCATCGATGACGGGCTTGCGATGAAGACCGGTCTGATCAACGGTACGAATAACACCTATGCTGATTACCATCTCAACAAAGGTGATGTCGATGCAGGCTTTGCCCGAGCTGATCAGATCATCGAAGATGAGATCACCACGGGCTTTCAGGAACACCTGTATATGGAACCACAGGGAATGGTCGCACAGTATGTAGACGGTGACTATATCATCACAGCTTCCTGTCAATGCCCGTTCTATCTCCGCAAGGCAGTAGCCAATGTCCTGAACACCGACAAAGAGCACATCATCGTCAGACAGGCTGTGACCGGCGGGGCCTTCGGAGGCAAGGAACATTTTCCTGATATCATCGCCGCTCCTCTGGTCGTCGCTGCCCGTGTGGTGGGTAAACCCATCCAGGTGGTGTTCGATCGCAAGGATGATATCAGTTTCACAGCAAAGCGCCACCCGAGTCGTGGGATCTTCAGGACCGGACTGGACAAAGAGGGTAATATCGTAGCGATGGATGTTGATGTGACGATCAATGCCGGAGCCTATATGAGCTGCTCGAATATCGTGCTGCAGCGAGCTATCTTCTCGATCAACAGCGTCTATGATATACCCAATGTGCATGTACGGGGACGTTCGGTCGCAACCAATGCCTTTCCCTCTGATGCGTTCAGGGGGTTCGGAGCACCCCAGGGGATCTTCCTGGCTGAGATGCACCTGTCTCACATCGCTTCTCATCTCGGGATAGACCCGGCCTCCTACAAGCAGCGCTATTTCATCTCCAAGGGTGATACCACCATCACCAACGGACTGATGCATGATGAGGTGAAACTGCCTCTGATGCTGGAGAAAGCTGCAGAAGCTTCAGATCTCTATGAAAAACAGCGCCTGTATGCAACTGGTTCTGGAAAAGGGATGGGAGTCTCATTCTATAACCATGGTGCAGGGTTCACCGGTAATGGTGAGAAAGAGATCATCAAGGCCAGGCTTCGTATGAAGAAGCACCGAAATGGTCATGTGGATATCCTGCTCTCCAACGTCGAGATGGGACAGGGACTTCAGACCACATTCCCCAAGATCGCCGCAGCGATCCTTGAAATCCCCATGGAAGATATCTCCTGCGACAATCCTGATACCTCCATCGTCCCAGATTCAGGACCGACGGTTGCCTCCAGATCGCTGATGGTCGTCGGGAAGCTGGTAGAGCGTGCCTCACAGCAGCTGAAAGAACGCTGGGATGAGTCGCCAGAGGTCGAAGTGGAAGTGAAGTACATACACCCCGAGGGGTGTCAATGGGATCAGGAGACCCTGCAGGGCGATGCCTATCCGACCTACGGGTGGGGTGTATGCATCGTGGAAGTCGAGGTCGACCCTGCGACTGCCGAGGTAGAGACCAAAGGGATCTGGACGGTCCATGATGTCGGTATCGCTATCGATGAGATGATCGTTCACGGACAGGTCAACGGAGGAGTCATCCAATCACTCGGATACGGGAGTCTCGAGAAACTCGAATACAAGGACGGCAGATTCTACCAGAACACACTTGCCGATTACATGATACCTACTTCGATGGACTTCCCCATGATGAGCAGCCAACTGGTCGACAACCCCTATGAGAATGGTCCCTTCGGTGCCAAAGGTCTGGGGGAACTGGTCTTTGACGGTGCATCAGCGGCATTTGCCGATGCGGTACAGCAGGCGATAGGAAAGAACATCAACCGTATCCCAGTCACTCCGGAATACATCATGGAGGTAATGAACTCATGAGTACCATCACATTCAGACTGAATGAGAAGAATATATCGCTGGAAGCAGATCCCGCATCACGTCTTCTTGACCTGCTTCGTGAAGACCTCGGTCTTTCGGCAGTGAAAGAAGGCTGCGGTGAAGGTGAGTGCGGTGCATGCTCTGTCCTGAAGGACGGCGTGCTGGTCAACTCCTGCATGGTACCTGTCGGTACCATAGAACACTGTTCGATCGAGACCCTCGAAGGGTTGCGAGAGACTGATGAAGGGCGATGCATCATCGAGGCCTTCGCTGATACCGGAGCTGTACAATGCGGTTTCTGCACACCGGGCATGGTCATGGCAAGTATTGCCCTGCTGCGATCGAATGCCAGACCGACCCTGGAAGAGATCAAAGTCGCTCTTTCGGGTAATCTGTGCAGATGTACCGGCTACGACATGATCATCAAAGGTGTTCAGCTTGCGGCTGAACGGGGAGATGGCATATGGTAAAGACATATAGACCGGAGAACCTGCAGGAGGCATTACGTATCCGCAGGGAGACCCATGCAGTCCCTCTTGCCGGAGGGACGGATCTGATGGTCCGCTATCGAAGCTGGGCAGGGACCCTGCCGAAGTTCCCCTGGCCGGTCCTGTTCATCAACCACCTGACTGAACTCAAGACGATGGGACTCAGAGAGGACGGCCTGCACATCGGTGCGGGCGTCACCCTGTCTGAGATCGAACGGGAGATGGAAGCCCCTCAGGCTCTTCGAGCGGCGGTGAGCGAGATGGCAGCCCCTGCGTTGAGGAATCTCGGGACTCTGGCTGGGAACATCTGTAATGCATCCCCGGCAGGAGATGCGGTATGTGTGCTCTATGCACTCGATGCCCAGGTCGTCCTTACCTCGCTTTCAGGTGCCAGGACCGTGTCTGTGATGGACTTCATCACAGGACCGGGAAGAAAGGATCTCAATGATGATGAACTGATGACAGATATCATCATCCCCCATGCCAATTTCTCTCATGTCTCCTACCGTAAAGTAGGGACGAGAAAAGCCAATGCCCTCTCGAAGATGTCCTTCTGTGCCCTTGCCAAGACCAAACTGGGCCGGATCGACGATGTACGTATTGCCTTCGGAGCTGTAGGCCCCACGGTCGTTCGCTCCTGGGAGACAGAGAAGAAACTGCTCGGGATGGATGCAGATGACCTGAAAGATCATCTGTCTGCCATACACGATGATTATGATGCCATGATCCATCCGATCGACGATCAGAGGTCCACTGCCGTCTACAGAAAACAGGTCTCTCTGAATCTGCTTGATCAGTTTCTGCAGAACCTCGTAAAGGAGTTGTGATATGAGCAGCGTGTTACTGAAGAACATCTATTACCTGCATCTCTCTTCTGGTACAGAACCCCTGAGGGATCATGACCTTTTGATGACCGATGGTGTGGTCAGCCACATAGGACCGGAACTGCAGGCCCCGGAAGGGGCTCGTGTGATCGACTGTTCACGTCATGTGGTGGTCCCCGGCTTCGTGAATACCCACCATCACTTCTATCAGACCCTGACGAGGAATATCCCTGCAGTGCAGGATGCCAAACTCTTTGATTGGCTGCTGCACCTGTACGAAGTATGGAAACACATCGATGAAGAGGGAGTCTATTACTCTTCGCTCCTTGCCATGGGTGAACTGCTCAAGACCGGCTGTACCACGTCAACCGATCATCACTACCTCTATCCCGACACCTTCACGACTGATCTGATGGGCCTCCAGTTCAAAGCCGCACAGACGCTCGGTATGCGATTCAGCCCCACCCGGGGATCGATGTCACGAAGCAAGAAGGATGGAGGACTGCCTCCGGATTCAGTGGTCCAGAGCGAAGATGTCATCATGAAAGACAGCCTCAGGGTCATCGAACAGTACCATGACCCATCCCCGCTGGCTATGAACAAGATCGTTCTTGCTCCCTGCAGCCCGTTCAGTGTCACGAAGGACCTGATGAAGGAATCAGTGAAACTTGCCCGTCAGTACGGTGTGACCCTGCATACGCATCTGGCAGAGACGTTCGATGAGAATGATTTCTGTGTCGAGATCTACGGGAAACGGCCTCTGGCCTTGATGGAAGAGTGTGATTTCATCGGTGAGGATGTCTTCTATGCCCATGGGATACACTTTGATGATGATGAACTGGCACTGCTTGCACAGACGGGCACCCATATCGCCCATTGTCCCTCATCGAATATGAGACTCGGCTCTGGTATCTGCCGGGTGCATGAGATGCTGCCGATGGGGATAAACGTCGCTATCGGTGTTGATGGATCAGCTTCCAATGATTCTTCAGACTTCCTCGGAGAGATGCGCAATACCCTGCTGTTGCAGCGGGTGCGATACGGCAGCGGTGCGATCACCGCCAAAGAGGTCTTTACCATGGCGAGTGAGAACGGGGCAAAGCTCCTGCATTTCGATCGTGTGGGAAAACTCGAAGTAGGGTATGCAGCTGATGCTGCCATCTTCGATGTGAGCACCTTCGAATATGCCGGGTCTCTGTCAGACCCTCTTGCCGCTCTGATCTTCACCGGTTACAACCATGCTACCGATTATACGATAGTCAATGGCAAGGTGGTCGTCGATCATGGCTCGCTCGTCGGGATCGATGAGCATGAACTGGCAGCAAAGGCAAACGCGCTTGCGTTCGCCATGCTGGAGAAATCGAAATAAGGACTGGGAGGTTTTTATGATAACAGAGTTTATAACCTGTGGTTCGTTACCTGAACTGCTGGTCACACGAAACAGACTCGCAAACTCCTGTGTACTGATCGCAGGCGGTACCGAGCTTAATAGACTCGGTTCTCCCGTCGCAGAAAAAGAACTTGCATACGTGAGTCTGTCAGGACTTGGACTGGATCAGATCCAGTTCAAGGATGATGGATTGTATATAGGATCAATGGTGACCCTGCAGCAGCTGCTCGATGCCGAAGAGGACCCTCTCTGGCTGAAAGAGGCAGTGAAGGGTGCCGGTTCCCGAACGTTGAGGAACATGGCTACCATCGGTGGGAACATCGGATCGTTCAGAGACGACTCCTATCTGCTGCCGGCACTCATCGCAGCCAAGGCACGCATACTCACTGCTGATGTCGATGAACAGGGGGTGCTGATCGAAGAGGATGTGCCTATCCGTGAATACACAGAACATGCATCTGCATTCAACGGTTCCTGTATCACGCAGATCGTGATCAAGCGCCTTGATCGCATCGTATTGACAAAACGATATGCACGCACCGTCCAGAGACGTCCTGATGCGATCATCTCCTTTGGTGCAGCATGTGATGGCTCCGCCCTTGCAGACATTCGGATCGCAGTCGGTGCACTCGGGACCGGAGTCGCGAGACTCAAAGAGGTAGAGGAAGGGATCTTGACCGGCAGCTTGACTACCCATGAGGAGATCCTTCAGGTGGTGAAGAAGACAACCTCTGTCACAGATGACATAACCGGAAGTGCCGCATACAGGCAGTATCTGGTGAGTGTCACGATCGCAGATATGCTTGCTCGCTGCAAGCAGATAGCAGAAGGAGGTACGTGCACATGAAGATTTCCTGTACAGTCAACGGGACCCCCAGGGTGTTCCATGCAGAACCTCATGAAGATGTTCAGCATCTGCTGAAGAGAGAGGGATATATATCAGTACGCGACAGTGATGATGCTGAAGGGTTCGCCGGGAGTGATACCATTCTCTTAGACGGGATCCCTGTCTATGCGAAGCTTCTTTCGGTCGGGCAGATCCAGGGCCGTACGATCAGTACTCCCGAATCCTTACTCAGCGGACGGAAGCTGAGTGTCATCCAGCAGGCTATGGTCGATGCCGGTGTCGTACAGTCAGGATACAATGCGCCTGCAGCCGCACTGCTGCTCAGTGAGCTGCTGGAACGCGATCCAGACCCGTCTGAAGCAGCTGTCAAAGATGCCCTTTCAGGGCTGTTCAATCGTGCGACCGGGTATCAGCAGTTCTTTCAGGCTGTAGAGATCGCCAAAGAACGCATGAAAGATCCCGATTATGCCACGGAGATCGCTCCCGAGTTCAGAGACGATCTGAGAGTCGTGGGAAAGGTAAGACCGAAGATCGACGGGACCAAACTCGTAGCAGGCTGGAAGGCGTTCGTGGAGGATATGGTAGAACCTGGCTCCTGTACGCTGAAGATGCTCAGAAGTCCCCATGCCCATGCCTATATCACCGATATCGATACGACCGCTGCACAGGCGATCCCCGGTGTCCTGGCTGTGATAACCCATCTGAACTGCCCCGACCGCTACTATGGGAAGGCTGGTCAGGGATTCCCTGAACCCTCCCCCTATGACAGCAGGATGTTCAATCAGAAAGTGCGTCATGTCGGAGACAGGGTCGCTGCTGTCGTGGCAGAGACTCCGGAGATCGCAGAACAGGCGCTGTCTGCAATCAAGGTGACCTATGAGGTGCTCCCTGCGATATTCACCGTCGATGAGGCAATGGCTGATGATGCTCCGATCGTCCAGAACGGCGTGGTAGAGTATATGGCAGGCGCCCCTGATGATCTTGAGCAGTACAATGCCTCTGCCGAGCCGAAGGACGGGAAGGTCGTCATCCAGTTCCCCATACATGCAGATCCTCATAGGAACATCGCAGCAGGAGCTCATGGCTCAATCGGTGATGTCGATCAGGGATTCTCAGAGGCTGACACGGTGATCGAACGGACCTATGAGACCTCACAGATCCAGTGCACCCCCCTTGAGACCCATATCTCCTATGCGAAGATGGATGGCGACCGAGTCATCCTCCATGCATCTACGCAAGTGCCCTGGCATCTGCGCAGGATCGTGGCCACAGCCCTGGGGATCAGCGAGAACAAAGTCCGAGTCATCAAAGAACGTGTGGGCGGCGGATACGGTTCGAAACAGGATATCCTGCTTGAAGATGTGACCGCGTATGCCTCGTTTCTGACCGGAAGACCTGTGCTGTACCATTACTCCCGTAAAGAGGAGTTCATCGGGAACAGCACCCGTCATCCCATGAAGATCACGGTAAGACTGGGGTCGAAGAAAGACGGCTCGATCACAGCAGTCTACATGGATGTCAGAGCCAATACCGGTCCCTATGGGAATCACTGCCTGACGGTACCGATGAATGCATGCTCTAAGTCATTACCGCTCATCCTCTGTCCGAACATGAAGTTCGATGTGACGACCTATTATACCAATATACCCCCGACCGGAGCCTATCAGGGATACGGGGCACCCAAGGGGAGTTTCGCTCTGATGACAGCCCTCGGTGAACTCGCTTCTGAACTCGGGCTCGACCTTCTTGATGTGATCGAGAAGAACAGGGTACGGGATGGATCACTGCTTGAGATCCTCAAGTGCCTCGGGGAAGGCCGCGAAGGCACCCCTGCCTATGTGAAGAGCTGCGGACTCGAACCGGCTCTGACAGAAGGCGCCAACATGATCGACTGGGGAGTGAAGGAACAAGCTGATGATCCTGATGTGATGATCGGTAAAGGTGTCGCGATCATACAGCAGGGATCGGGTCTTCCCGGACTCGATCACTCCTGTGCGGATATAAAGATGCTTGCTGATGGATCGTTCATGCTGCACTCAGGAGGTGCTGACCTGGGTACCGGACTCGATACGGTCTCAGTGAAGTTCGCCGCTGAGGTGCTCTGTGTCGATATGGGACAGGTATCGATCCTCTCCGGTGATACCGACAACACCCCCTTTGATACCGGTGCCTATGCATCAAGCGGTACGTTCTTCTCAGGAAGTGCCTCGATGTTTGCAGCTGAGGACCTGAAGAAGGAGATCCTCTCCAGTGCGGCAGCGATTCTCAAAGAACCGGTAGAGGACCTGGCTCTTGCAGTCCCTGGAAAAGTGGTAAGCACCTCCGGTGCTGAACTTACCTACTGGGAGATAGCTCAGGAGACTCAGGCTGGACTCGGCAGGGGACAGCTGGTAGGATATGCATCCTTTACCACTGAAGACTCTGCCTTCCCCTATGGAGCACACTTCGCTCAGGTATCGGTGAACAGACTTACCGGTGAGATCCATGTGGATAAATACTATGCACTGCAGGATTGCGGTACTCCGATCAATCCTGAGCTGGCCCTCGGTCAGATCTACGGCGGGTCCTTCAAATCGATCGGACACACGCTGTATGAGGATATGATGCTCGATGATCAGGGAGTATGTCAGGTCACCGGACTGCGTGATTACGGCGTGCCCATGATCAGTGAACTCCCGACGGACTTCAAAGCGGTACTGGTCCCGACCGATGACCCCTATGGACCGTTCGGAGGGAAATCCGTCTCTGAGATCAGCTGCAACGGAGCTGCTCCTGCGATAGCGAACGCTATCCATGATGCGGTCGGGATCTGGATCAGGACCTGGCCGATGACCCCTGAGAAAGTGCTTAGAGCGTTAGGTAACATATAGAACACGTACCGGATGGTATGAACAAAAAAACCGTAGAAGGAATGGTAGATAAGAATGGGTAAATCTGAAATCAAGACGATGATCGAGAATCTGCAGCAGCTGGATACTGAGAAGATGTATCTCAATGACTTTTTCCACACATGGAAAGAGAGTGACGACGAACTGGCAGCGACGTTCACGGTTGCCGATATCCTGAGAAAGATGCGAGAAGAAAACATCTCTTCAAAAGTGTTTGACAGCGGACTGGGCATATCACTGTTCAGAGACAATTCGACACGAACACGGTTCAGCTATGCAAGTGCCTGTAATCTGCTCGGACTCGAAGTCCAGGACCTTGATGAGGGAAAGAGTCAGGTCGCACATGGGGAGACAGTCAGAGAGACTGCCAACATGATCAGTTTCATGGCAGACGTGATCGGGATCCGTGATGATATGTATATCGGAAAGGGTCATACCTACATGAAAGAGGTGGCTGATGCGGTACAGGAAGGGTACGAAGATGGTGTCCTTGAACAGAGACCCACTCTGGTCAACCTGCAGTGCGATATCGATCACCCGACTCAGTCAATGGCTGACCTGCTGCATGTGATCCATGAACTCGGAGGGATCGAGAACCTCAAAGGCAAGAAGGTCGCTATGACCTGGGCGTATTCTCCTTCGTATGGAAAGCCCCTCTCCGTACCGCAGGGTATCATCGGACTGTTCACACGATTCGGCATGGACGTCGTGCTGGCACATCCTGAAGGATACAATGTGATGCCTGAGATGGAAGAGATCGCACAGGCGAATGCACAGAAGAGCGGGGGAAGTTTCACCCGTGTAGAGTCGATGGCAGAAGCCTTCCAGGATGCAGACATCGTGTATCCAAAGAGCTGGGCACCGTTCTCCGTGATGGAAGAGAGGACCGAACTCGTAGGTGCAGGGAAGTTCGATGAACTGAAGGATCTGGAAAAACGATGCCTTGATCAGAATGCCAATTTCAAAGATTGGGAATGTACTGAAGAGATGATGGCAAAGACCAAAGACGGAAAGGCACTCTATATGCACTGCCTGCCTGCAGATATCACCGATGTGAGCTGTGAGAAGGGTGAGGTAGCAGCATCGGTCTTCGATCGCTACAGGATACCGCTCTACAAAGAAGCCAGCTACAAGCCCTATATCATCGCAGCGATGATCTTCCTGAGTAAGTTCAATGATCCTGCTGCCAAACTACAGGAATTACTGGAAGCCGATACGAATCGGATTCTGTAATGAACCAGGTTTATTCGTAAACCTCCATAACCCAAACCCGCCGGCTGTCCCCGCAGCCGGCATCTCTTTGTTACTTCGTATGACTACTCCCGATCCGATCTCTGTACGTTGTACCACACAGGTTCAGGTTCACAGGGTGCCACTGAAGAGAGTGTGCAGCTCATGATAGGACCTGTGGAGGGGGGAGATTGTGCCTGTGCAGGGAGAAGCATCATGATATCAGATCAGGGACCTGTTCACAGTTCGTTGAGCTCGTTATCGATGAAGATATCTACGATGGCAGGATCGAACTGACTGCCGGAGTAGAGCTTCAGTTCTTCGACGGCGAACTCCTTCGGCAGTGCTGATCGATATGATCTTGAACTGGTCATGGCATCGAAAGCATCCGCTACAGATACGATGCGTGCAAGCATGGGGATCTCTTCTCCCTTGAGTCCGTCTGGGTATCCGCTGCCATCGAACCGCTCATGATGGCTGCGGACGATCTCAAGATATGGTTTGAACAGATCGATATGCCCGATGATGCGTGTACCTGCTTCGGGATGCATCTGTATGACGGAGAACTCCTCGGCGGTGAGTTTGCCCTGTTTGTTCAGAATAGATTCAGGGACACTGATCTTGCCGATGTCGTGGAGCAGAGCTCCGGCTTCCAGCGTGCTGCACTGCTGAGCGCTCAGGTGCAGACATTCACCGATGCGACGTGAGAGGTGTCGCACCCGGTGACAATGGCCTTTGGTATAGGGGTCCTTCTGTTCGATGGTCTCTGAGAACGCCTCAATGGTCGCCATTGTGGTCTGCATGATCGTCGTATAGGCAGTATTGAGCTGATGTTCGAGCTTCTTCTGGTATTCGTTGTTAATGGAGAAGGCCTCTGCTTTTCGCTGCTCCTGACGGGCAGTGGTGATCACGCGCTGGACACATTCGATCAGCTCTGATTGATGGACCGGCTTGGGCAGATAATCAGCAGCCCCGAGTCTGATAGCTTTCATCCCTGTTTCAAGATCACTGAAAGCAGTGAGCATGATCACCGGGATCGAGGGGTAGGCCTTCTTGATGATGGAGAGGACTTCGAAACCGGAGAGACCCGGCATCCTGATGTCAAGGAGAAGAGCATCAACGTGTTCAGCATGCACGCTGAGCGTATCAAGCAGCTCCTGTCCATGAGTACAGAGGGTGACCTGATAACCGGCTTTGCTGAGAATGATCCTGAGGATCTTACGTATTGCCGGGTCATCATCCGTCGTGATTATGTGCATGGTGTTCACCATTATGGCTCCTGTGAGGTAGTATTTCTTCTTCCCTGAATCAGAAACGCTGTAGTCTTCTTATACTCATGATAATCAGAGAACGTCCCGGGGAATATGAAACGGTCCTCGATGATTACCAGTATCAGATTGCATCCGGTGAATGAAAGCATCAGAAGCACCATCGGAATACTGAAAAAATAGATTGCGAACAGAACATTGATTAGAGTATACCAGATAAACCCCGGATGTCGAGAGAAAGCATAGGTTCCCTGTGCATAGGTCACAGGTGCAGCCGCTGTAGCTTTCTGAGGATGTCTGTGGAGATGGAGGGGGATCTCTATGAGCACCGAGTACACCAGCAGGGAGAGCAGCACAACCAGTGAAACAGCGAACAGCAGAGTCTGTATGTTCCATGAAAGCGGGATCTCCTCCAAGAGGATGATGAGATAGGGGACTCCAGTAAGTGGGAATCCTAGAGTGGTTATGTTCCGTAGAACAGGTTTTTGTCTGTATTGTGCCAAATCATATATGAATAACAGTAAATAACCTGTCATTCCATACAAAAATAAATTGCTTAATTCCATATTTTATCTATATAATATTACGAACCTGCTCGAATGAAAAGCACAAAAAGGAAATTAGATGATAATTGATGTTTCTTCGGTGATCCCTGCCATAGCATTCATCTTGTATGTATTCTTTGCTGTCTTTGGTTTCATGCAATACAATAAGGACCGGTTTTACTGGTCCTTTCAGTTATATATGATCTTCTTTGCCATCTGGAGCTTCGGGTCCATGATGATGCACCTGAACAGTGGACTGTTCACGCCGTTGTTCTGGAATAAGGTCATGCTGGTAGGATTGCTCTCTGCTCCCTTCCCGCTGGTTCACTTCATCCTCGATATCATGAATATCAACAACCGCATGATCAGGAAGTTCAGCCGCTACAGCTATGTCTTCATTCTCCTGCTGCTCGTACTGAACCTGCAGGAACGGATCGTCACAGATGTCTGGTTCACCAATGTGACTGAGTTCTCCTATACCCTCGGAAGCGGTGCGGTCCTTGCCTATTCGATCAGCTACATCTATCTTCTGCTCACCCTGATGATCATCTTCGTCGGCAGGAAGAAGATCAAGGCGCGGGAGTACGGGAAGAACATCTATCTCCCCTTGATCGGTGTCCTGATCATGCTCATCGGTATTCTGACGAACCTGATGCCGAACCTCGGCAAATACCCGATCGATGTCTTTGCTGCGACCATCAATGCACTCCTGCTGTTCTACACGATCTACAAGTACAAGCTCATCAGCTATTCGAGGATAGGGTTGAGCATCATGTTCTCTACCATCCTGGCTTTCGTAGCGTCATTCTCCTACTTTCTGATCATCTATGTCATCTCGCTGTTCAGCGAGAACATCATCACCTTCGATATCGCAGCCCTCTCGATGATCCTGGGTATCGCTACCGTCATCATCATCCATCCGATGAAGAACCTGCTCTCCTATTTCATCGATTCGGTGATCATCCCCAAAAGACACCCGTATCAGGCTACCATCAAGAACCTCAGTCATCGACTGACCACGATCGTCGATCTGAACGAACTGGGAGAAGAGGTCGTGAAGAGTCTCAGTGTCGGTATGAAGACCAACTGGGTCCTGTTCGCTGTGACTGATACCGCAGATGATACAGAACACTTCAGACTCATAGCCAATAACAAATGTGAGACGAACATACAGACCGGAGCGGAGTTCCAGTTCACCTTCACCCGTGATATCGAGAAGAAACTGCTGGTCTCACAAAAAGAGAACACCGCATCCATACTCTATGCAAAACCTGATGAACAGAAGATCTCAGTGAGTCCGCAGATCCCTGATGCCGATGTGATCATTCCCCTGGTGTTTCGGAACAAGACCGCCGGGTATATTCTCATCGGATTCGATCTGAACAAAGTCCTGATCACCAATATCGAACTGGAAGCCCTTGAGATCCTTGCAGCGCAGTGTGCCCTCTCTCTCAAGAATGCCCTGACCTTCGAACAGCTTCGGAAGCAGGGGACTGAACTGACGATGAGTAACAACAAACTCGAAGCGATCTTCAACGGGATCGCATCCCCGGTCTGCATGATAGATATCGACTATACCATCAAAGAGGTGAACAGTGCTGCGGTGAGTATCTTCGGTAAACAGCGCGAGGCCATGATAGGCAGGAAGTGCTACAGGACCTTCTTCGGTCGCAATCTACCCTGCAGCTTCTGTAAGGGTCTCGACTGTATCCATTCTGGGGTGATGCAGGAAAACGAAGCTGATGTCATCGATAAGACCTTCTCGTTCCAATTCCATAACGTGAAAGTCACCCATGCGTCCAAGGGGCAGTTCATAGAGATCATCAATGATGTGACAAAACAGAAGAATCTGCAGGAAGACCTCGTCAGGACTGAGAAGATGGCCGGGATCGGTACCCTTGCAGCCGGCATCGCACATGAGCTGAACAATCCCCTTGCCGGGATCCTCGGTACCGGTGAGATCATGCTCTCTGAGATCGATGAGGACTCTCCCCTGCGGGAATACACTGAAGACATCATCTCCTATTCCAAGACGGCATCTGATGTCATAAAAGAACTGGCGATCTATACCCGAAAAGAGGTGAAAGAGAAACAGTCGGTGGATCTTGTCCGTATCATCGAGTTCTCTTTGCGATTAGCCACCCGCGGCATCGATTCGAAGAACATCCTGATAAAGCGAAACTATCATGCGCTCCCTACGATCGAAGCGAACGAGAGTGAACTGCAGCAGCTGTTTCTCAATCTTATCGTGAACGCCATTCAGGCAATGAAGGGGAACGGTACCTTGACGCTTGCCTGTAAGGTGAAAAGCGGTCTGGTTCATGTCTCGGTAAAAGATACCGGATGCGGAATACCGGAAGAGAGTATGAATCAAATATTTACCCCATTCTTCACAACGAAAGCACCGGGTAAAGGAACAGGTCTGGGCCTGTCCAACAGCTACAGTATCGTTGAGAACATGGCAGGGAGAATACGTGTGAGAAGTGAAGTGGGTGTCGGATCAGAGTTCACGGTGATCATTCCGGTGAATGAAGATGGTAAGAACAATATCAGTTTTGCCATGGTAGAGGATCAGTCAGGTTTGAATGATGTGTTCTTCATCCAGAGAAAGGTGCTTGTGGGTGAGAAGGGCTATATGGAGGAGTCAATCCATCGAGAGATAGATGAGAAGGCCCTGCATATCCTTGCCTATAAGGGGATACAACCGGTAGGGACAGTCTCTCTGATCACCTCTGATGATATCTGGCCCATGCCGATTTCGAAGAACTTCGACATCGAGAAGATACTCCAGACACGGAAGTGTTCGGAGATCATTCGACTGGCAGTACTGCCGGAGATGAGGAATACCACCGTCTCGATCGGACTGATCATCCTGGTCTTCCTGCTCGCCCGCTGCAAGGGGGTCGAGGATGTGATCATCGATGTCTTCGAGGAAGACACGAGGACCATCAAACTCTATAAGAAGTTCGGCTTCGTTGAAGTCGGCACCTACTATTCTCCTGCTGCTGTGACCGTCCTGGTGCTGCAGAGCAAGACTACCATGGAAAAGGATGACAAACAGCTGACGCACTTCGTACGACCGCTCTTCAGACGTCTCATACCACT
>JAIPFY010000030.1 GCA_021736385.1 Spirochaetia bacterium
AGCCCGATGCCGTACTTCCCGCCCATAAGACCCCGGTGAATGTAGCCTTCTACGTACTGGAAGGATCGATCAGTATCGAGATCGGGGACGAGGCACAGGTCTTCACTCCCGACATGCTCATCGAGAGCCCGAAAGACATACCTCACTCCCTGACGAACATCTCAAGTGATGCCATTGCCAGGACTCTGGTGATCAAGATGCCCAGACCCTAGCATAAGGAAGGGGAGAAAGCCCTGCTCAGGCAGGGCTTTCGCAGGGTTCCTACGTTCCTGAGACCGGATCGATCGAGAGGTTCCTGCCGGTGATCTTCACATCAGCACCACGCGCTGCTGCCGGTCCGTCAGGATGTGCGAGCATCCACTTGTTCTTCATCCATCGTGAACCCTGGACATCCTTCTCAAGCGGGGTGTTCGTCCCCGCCGGCAGCACGATGATCGCGATGAACTGATGCTCATCGACACGGCAGGGGGCAAGATGGAGCGTGGTCGCATAGAGCTCGACAAGGTATCCTTCAGGCACGAAGAAGAAGGAGGTCTCCGAGGAGTCCCACCCCTTGATCGGGTCGACATCCTGCAGCTTGCCGAGCATCAGCACCATGGGGGTCACCGCGCCGATGATCTCACTTGACTTATGGTACTCCATACCATTGAGCTTCGTGTTGTACCCGTAACAGCAGCCTACCTGGATGGGGAACTCCCCGAAGAGCTCGGTGGAGATCCTCTTTGCCGCATCAAGCGATTCGAGTTCAGGGCGGGAAGCCACATACTCTGTCCCGGAAGGGATGATGAAGAGCTCTCTCGCTGTGCGGTAGAGCTCTTCGAGATCAAAGCCCTGGATCACCTCCCCGAAGGGTCTGAAGGCCCTATCGGCGACATGGTGTATCTGTTTATCGGGATTCTGTTCCCGAAGTGCTTTCAGGATCGTATTCATACGGCAAACTCCTTGAACAGGTCCTTCCAGGATGAGCCTGCACGGTAGAATACCGGAGGCTCTCCCCAGGGGGCACTGACCGTGACCGTGCAGCCTCCCCGGTACTCGGTGCCACTCCAGAGGTGGACCCACTGATCATCGGGCAGCCGGACCTTCCAGGCTCTGCGATCAGGCTTGATCACAGGTGCTACCAGCAGATCACTCCCGTAGAGATACTGGTACGGCCAGGCTTCGAGCTCTTTGATCTCTGCAGGGTATTCGAGCTGCATCATCCTCATGGGAGGTATCCCTGTCTGCTGATACTCTTCACTCAGTGCTTCATGATAGGGTCGCAACGCTGCGAAGACCCCGGTCATACGGGACACATGGCTCAAGAGCTCATCATCACTGTCAAACTGCACATTGTTCTGCGGTCTGTTCCCCTCGTGACTTCGCATCACCTGGGTGAATGCCGCATACTCAGCCCATCTGATCAGCAGCTCTCTGGTTCGCTTCTTCGGACCCAGGGTCGTGTATCCGCCAAGGTCTGAGTGCACATACCCGATCCCGCTCACCCCAGCTACCAGGCTGGCATTGATGGCTGAGGGGAAGCCGTCCTCACGGCTCCAGTCAACCAGTTGATCACCGGTCCAGAAACAGCTCATATAGGGGATAGCCCCGAGGGCTCCTGCTCTCATGAAGTAGATCACTTCATCTTCGAGTCCCGCTTCATGCACCGCTTCATAGTTGATTCGCGCCCAGTCTGCGGGATACCGGTTGTGGTAGGTAAGACCGCTCTCCTGTGAGTGGAGTACCGCATCTCCTGGGATATATTCCCCGAAGTCCGCCATCCAGCCGGAGATGCCGATCTCCATCAGGTTCTTCTTGAGGATCTCCTTGATCCAGGTGCATGCTTCGGGGTTGGTGAAGTCGACCATCATCCCCGGATCGAACGGTACATAGACCGGGTAGTTCTCCCCGTCCGGTCGTTTGATCAGATACCCCTTCCGATCTGCTTCATCGAACATGCTGCTTCCCGGGGTCAGGAACGTATTGGTATACCCGAGATACCTGATCCCCTGTGCCCTGAGTTCTTTGATGTACTCCGGCAGCTCTTCATAGAGCTTGGGGTCATACTCCCAGCACCAGCGCAACTGCTTGCCGAAGGAGGTCATGCGAATGCCCTCCCAGTCCTGACACCAGATCGCTCCGATGCGGCAGCCGGCCTGCTGGGCCTTCTTCACGCGAGAGGAGGTGATCTCCCGTCCTCCCTGCATACCCAGCCACATACCGTCATAGGCCCACCCTGGGAGCTTCGGCTGCCGCCCGATCAGATCCGAGAGGGTCGAGAGGGCCTCTTTCAGGCTCTTCTTCGAACCGATGATGATCTTCTGCGGGATGTCCCAGCTGTAGTAGGTGTGTCTCGTCTTCTTGGAGAAGTCGAGTTTCCCATAGGCACTGCTCTCTGAGAGGAAGACCTTCCCTGTCGAGGAGATCCAGGAGGGGGCTGCGAAGTTGGTGTTGTACCAGCGGGGGAAGTGCCCGGTCTTCGCGGCGACACTGAGGGTGAACAGATCCTTCCTTCTGCCTACCCCGGGTTCTGAGATCCACAGCGGTTCTCCGCTGCCTCTGAGATCCTGACGGTCGAAGAGTTCCCCACCTCCGTAGATGCGCTCGTCCGCTTCGGCGGTGATGTCGATCCAGAATCTGTTATATACGATCCTGTCCGCCTCGAAGGTCAGTTCAAGGCAGGCTGTCGAGGGCTGCTCGGTGATCGTAAGAACTGCCAGGTCCCCGAAGGTGACCCTGGCACTCAGCGGTTGAGAGACCGTGACCTTCGCTTCGGGCAGCAGGGTCTTCACCACCTGATGTTCATGCACATGGAACACCCCCGATTTCGAAGTGACATCGGGTCTGCCCTTACCCAGTGCGATGCAGGGGGCTTTGACAGTATGTCTGAGCAGTTCGCGATCATCACAGTAGAGTGCGAACCCTCCGGGGATCTCGACGCATCTCATTATTCGATGACCTCCCAGCCCTTGATCTTGGCCAGCAGTCTGAACGGCCTCACGTGATCGCCATATACTACCGATGCATGGTGAGCGATCCCGTTATCGACGACTTTCTGCAGCACCTCTTTCACATGAGAGGTGAAACGTACTTTCATATAGGTGCCCCGCAGTTCCTTCTCCATGGGGATCACGCTTCCCTGTGTGAGGAACATCCGGTACTCGGTCCCGGCTGAATCGAGTCTCAGCACAGAGACGTCGCCATCCTTGAGCACGAAATCTGCCGTCACCCCTTTACCGCCGGCAAAGTAGGTCGACAGGGATCGGTTGCACTTGCCATCCCAGAGGTTGCACGGGGCTACGCCGCAGTGCCACAGCAGGGCAGAATCTTCTTCAAGGTCCACCTGAGAGAAGTCGAACAGGTAGGGAGTCTCCGCTCCGACTGCCTGGTGGGCGATCATCGACAGTGCACCCTCCACATCGCCTTCACAGGCAAGGATCCGTCCTTCGCTCTGAAGTATGGACATGGCGGCACAGGGGGAGATGCCGAACTCCGCTGCGAACTCAGGCCAGCATCTGATCGCCATGGCCGTGACGCCGTTCTCATCCATGAATCCGTGCAGCTTCGCGGTGAGCTCAGCCACTTTCGTGATCTGGAACTCGTTGAGTTCGCTGACATCAAAGATCTTCTCTACCTGGGCACGTCGCTGTGCGACCGTCTCCACACTTACCGGATAATCCCATACCTGAGTCAGTTCGTAATGGTTGATCAGGATGCCCATCTGTTCATAGACGTTCAGATCATAGACACCGAGGTTGAAGAATCCCTTGGCACGATAGCCCAGGACACCGAGGCTGGTCCTCTTGAAGGCCGCATCGACTCTCACGGCATCCACCCAGTCCTCATCGATACGTTCTCCGATGTTCACCGTGTAGGTCCTGATGCCGCTCTTATAGAGGTTGGAGGCGTTGAGGTTCACTCCGCATACCGAGTTCAGTCGGATCTTCCCGCCGTTGTAGGGAAGCTCGGGGAGTCCCCAGAGCAGCAGCGGCTTGTGCAGGACCTTGTCAAGCTCAAGGACCAGATGTCCCAGATGGAATGTCCCGCTGATCACAACCAGCCCATCGATCTCCTCTCCGGCAAGCCTGCGTGCTGCAGCTTTTGCCTCATCGACTTCTATGACCAGTTCCTCGACAGCACAGACCTCTACGGCCTCTGTCTCCCTGATCTGTTCCAATATAGTTCTATATAAGCCTTTTGCCGCTTCAAAGTCAAACGTGGTTCGAGCAAGACAGACAACGCCTAATCGTACATTCGCTTTCATCGAATTCCCTACCTTGTTATAAATTAGTTACACTAAGTAAGTAAAGCATGATTATACCCGCTTGTCAATGTCGGATCCCATCGATCATCCACAAAGAACGACTCTCTTCACAGCTGTACGATCCGCGACTCACGTGCAGAGATCCGGGCGGCCTCTGCCATGCGAAGAGACTGATACCCGTCCTGGACATCGGCGGGAAAGGGTAGATCCTCTGCGATACAGCGAGTGAACCGACAGACCAGCTCTCGTATGGCAACAGGTTCACTCGCATCCTCTGCGAAGGTCCATACCTGTGCCTCATCCGGGGTCCCGCCGACCCTCCCCCTGCTCACGATCCCATGATAGGAGGTGCTCCCGTTATCGAGGGATGAGTAGGGCTGCTCCTTCAGACCGCACCAGATCACCTCATGCTTGCGATGGACCGTGATCTGCAGGCTGAAATCGAAGCCCGAGAGGGCGTGGGAGATCTGGAAGATCCCACCCCCCTTGAAGCTCCCGTTGATGTAGGCGATGTCCTCATAGTCGAAGTCATCATGGATGGCATCGGTAGTCACACAGTGGATCGAATCGGCCTCTTTGCCCGTGAGATAGCGGGCAAGATCGAACCAGTGGCAGGTCTCCTCGACGATCAGTCCACCTGAATACTGCTCCTGCTCGATCCAATGCATCCATTTGTCTCTGCGAAAGGGTGTCCGGAAGTGGTAGAGCGAGAAGGCCTCCACCAGGGAGGTCGGGTCCTCGGCAAGGAGTTCCCTGATCTTCCTGATCGCTGAGACCACCCTGAACTCATACCCGAGCGCGATCCGTCCCTCATAGGCTGCTATGAGCGGAAGCAGGGTATCTGCTTCACTCACGTGCAGGGCTATCGGCTTTTCCAGCAGGATATCTTTGTGGTGCTCCATGGCCATGATCAGATGACGGACATGCAGATAGTCCGGCGTACAGATACTCACGATATCGACCATCGGGTCGCAGAGCACCTCTTCTATGGACCGGTAGCAGATCACACCGATCTCCTCCCATCGCTTGTCCAGCAGCTCCTGATCGAACAGCGGCTGCAGACAGAGCATACTTCCCTGGGAGAACGTCCCACCCACCTTCGAGAGCCGCTCTTCGATCAGATCACATACGGCATAGAGGGTCGCATCCTCACTCTTCAGATACCCTGCCACATGGGCCATACCGATACCCAGTCCTATCACTGCTGCCCGTCTCATACCCTTCTGTACCTCTTCCGCTTTCGTTGTCCGTGCATCAGATGCACCTCCTTCATGACTCCTGAACAGGTCCCCGATTCGATCCAGAGCTCTTTCTCGCCTGCCGAATACCGGTGAATGCGTGTGTTCCGGCAGACGGCAAGATAGCTCTATCGATCATCATACTGAATTGTACGGTACATCTGCACCCTTGTACAGGTAGGACACACGCAGGATACCCCCGGAGAGTCCCGATCCCACTCTCCTTGCAGAGCACAGGAGAACGCGTCGAAAACAGAAAACCCGACAGGGACCACCGCAGGGTTCAGCTGACAGCTGTTTGACAGCTGTCAGCTGAACCCTGACCGATGGTATTCTCATGCCGTTCGAATCTCTCGATCATAGTCCCCCTATCGCATCCAGCAGAGACCTGCACTGCATATCAGCAAGAGCCCTGATGCGCAGATGATGCACGGTTTCGTTTCTCTTGAGATTGCATCATACCGGCATGTGCGGTATGCTTTGTATGCGCAGCTACTGCACATGCTGTAGCTCGCGCATCTCCTGGCGATGAGCAGAACGGGTATCACAGCCATGACCGGCAGGCTGCGGCCAAAGGCCATTCGCAGCCGTTCTCTCTACTCTGGGCAGTACTCATACCGTTTCATTGGAGGGACTATGAACATAGAGACATTCAGGCAGGAAACAAACGAACGGATCCTGGAGCGGGGATATGATTACTGGGAATCAGGTGCGATACAGGAGCCAGTTCACATTGAAGGTACCAAGTACACCGCAGTTGTCATGGGCAGTGAAGCGTATCAGGTCAGTATCGAGCTGGACAAGCAGGGTACTATCACGCATTCCTGTACCTGCCCGTATGATTTCGGTCCGGTCTGCAAGCATGTCATCGCTCTGCTGTTCGAAATCGAAGATCGAGAGCTTCTGGGGGCCGGAGAGAGAGAACAGGCTGCAGAGGGTACTGCCGGGAATGCCCCGCACAGACTCGAGGACATCCTGAAAACTATGAACGCCAAAGAACTGCAGACTCTGATCCTTGAGCATATCCGACAGGATCCCTCCTGGGAACATGAGCTGCTGGGAAGGTACAGTACATCAGATGATGACAGCTTTCACCATTATTATGCCATGCTTGACGAACAGATCGATCCATACAGGAACCGGAACGGGTTCATTGACTACTACCATGCATGGGAAGCTGGAAGCCAAGCCTCTGCGATGGTGGAACGGGCACGAGTACTGATCGGGGATCAGGAATTCGATCAGGCGATCCCCATGCTTCAAGCCGTCTACACAGTGATGATGGAGATCATTGAAGAGACTGACGACTCTGATGGCTCTATCGGTGATGCGATCGAAGACACGATCGACTGCTTTCAGACCATGGCGGACCTTCCTCGCCTGCCGCAGGAGGTTCGAATCAGGCTCTTTTCTCTGCTCTCTGACCCCGAGTTTCTCACAAACATGAAAGATTACAGCTGGGATTCCCGTATTCTGAGCATACTTGCCAGCCTTGTACATACCATGGACGAGGAACAGCAGCTGCTGTGGCTGCTCGAATCCGAGTATGGCTTCACTGCCGATGGTACGGATCCGGAAGCCAACGAGCAGAGTACCTGGGGCTGCTCCTTCAACGCTGAGAAGGCAGCGAAGATCACACTCGAGCTCTTTCGACGACGGAAGACTCCTGCAGAAGTAGAAGCATTCATCAACGCCCACACCTATATACCAACGTTTCGCAGACTCGTACTGAAGCAGCTGCTGGAAGAGGGTGACTATCACCAGTTGTACCAGAAGGCTGAAGAAGGAATCATACACGATGAACGCTTCTCCGGTCTGGTATCTGAGTGGAGAGGATGGATACTCAAAGGAGCTCAGGCTGCAGGAGATACCCAACGGGTACAAGCTTCGGCATGGAAACAGCTGCTGCTCGATTCGCGACCGGGGACTACGGAACTGCTTGATATCCTGAAAACCACGACCTCGACCGAACAGTGGCCGGAGATGCGTGAGAAGCTGTTCACAGAGATAGCCGAACAAGACCAATTCCATTACAGGCGGATACCCTTCTATATCCATGAAGAGCTGTTCGACCGGCTCTGGACTGCTGTCAAAGAACGTCCCAGTATCAGAGTATTCCTTGAGTATGGACAGTATCTGCTTCCTCATTACCACAAAGAGATGGCTAACCTGGCTGAAGGGCTTGTGCTTACACGGCTTTCACAGGCAAGCAGTCGACCGGTCTATGCCGAGGCGGTACTGCTGCTGAAGCTGCTCCGGGACCATGGGGCGAAACAACAGGCAGAAGCCATAGCCTCCCGGTTGCTGACATGCTACTCAAACCGCCCGGCGATGCGTGACGAACTACGCAAAGGGGGCTTCCAGTAATAGAAGTGACTGAAGAGAACAGTGGACCATAGGGGTCAATCATGGAACCTATGTGAGATCTTCTTCAGCAGGAGTGAACAGGACAGTCACCAGCTCTGTCCTCTGTACACAGTACGTTCCAGAAGTGACCTGTTCAGGTGTCGGGCGTTCCTTCAGCGAGCAGATACCGTTTCTGCAGAGAATTCGGTAGACGAACCGGCTGTAGCGTTCAATGAACAGCTCATAGCCAAGCTCCAGCACATCCTCACCATCGTTCTCATATGCATCCTCATCTGTATATGTATCCTCAAGCAATTCATGAAAGTGCTCGAGGATCTCAAGAGCATAGGTGCGGACAGTGATCCATCGATTACCGATGGCATGAAGCATGATCATGGTCATATCCATGATCATACACCCGTCGATATTACCGAAAGGTTTCTGAAACAGGTCTTCCATGTACTGCATCGGGTCTTCTCTGAAATCTTCCTGTTTCCCGGGATGCCCTACCAGGTTGGAGAAGATGTTCACGCATGTCTCCCAGTCACACACCAGCCAGAGGGGTTCGTCCTCCGAATGGTTGATGATACGCTCCCTCTGCCACTGAGGCAGGGACAGATGAGGATCAAGAAGATAATCCAGTTCTTTGTCTATGATCGTCTGGGGCAGTCCCTCTGATGCAAGGAGATTCACATTCGTTCTTTGAGCTCTAAGAATCTCATCCCCTTCATCTCCGAACCTGCGAAGCAGCTCTTCGAACTCAGTAGGATCACCACCTTCGATCTGCATCAGGGCATAAAACATCTCCCGCATACGCATAAGGAAATCCTTTCCTCTCAAAAAGGGCTCAATGTAGGAGTCAAAAGGCATGGGGCAGAAATCGTGGATGCTGGTGAAGCGGTAATAGACTTCTGATACCGAGCCATCCGGTTGGAGATCCCGGGGTACGCCGTCGATATTCAGCTTGATCAGCTCCCGGGTGAGAAAGAAATCGAACCGGGAGTGGGCAAGCAGCAGGGCTGTCCCGCTCTCATGACACAGCGTGATCTCAGGTTGGGGTGTTCCGGTTGAGACCCAGAGTGAACGTTTTTTTGGATTCAGGTTATAGCCTTTCAGGACCTCCGGGGCTGTGTATGCCCTCAGTTCTTCATCGGTCCCCCGATAACTCAACTTCTCGTAGCCTGGCCTGGTCTCCCGCTTCCACTTCCCGGGTATCTCAGGCAGTTCAGTCAGGGGAAATTCAGCCCAGTAGACGGATTCCGGCTCACCAAAGGTCACAGGTACGGGATCTGCTGAAATATCGTTGATCTTGAAGAAATCCAGGTACTGTTCCAGGATCAGGGACGTGAGCGATACGGGATTCTGTTCTGGGTCCTGAAAGCTTCTGGTGTACCAGAGAAAATCCTCGGCAAGCAGGTTGTAACTGAAAATGACATAGATCGACTGGTAACAGACCCCATTGAACATGATACAGGTGATAAAGAGCTTGTCGGAAACATCTTTTTCTGCCAGGAACCTGGAGAATTTCCGGCTGTAGAGAATCACATCCTCCCCGGTGATCGTGTCCTGCAGATGATACGCATCTTCACAAAGAGTATCAGTGATACGGGCTATGATCCAGTGCGGGGCATGGGCCCTGCAGTCGTTGAGCAGCCTCATTGCCTCTGAAGATAAGATCTTCCGATAGGTCTGCAGGAACTTCGTAAGCGCATAGCGGTCTGAGAGGATGGAAGCAAGTATGAACATCACCAGAAATAACGAGGTGCTTTCGATTTCCTGAGGGTCGTCCGCAATTTCGGCAGCCTGTTTCAGCGCCTGATAGACCTCCGAGCTGCGCAGGTATGTTTCGGCAAACTCTTCTGCGAACTCACTGATCTCAACGATGTGCTCATCGAATATACTGGCAGCTGCGATTATCTCTTCTGTCGTCGGTGTCTTCATGGTCTCTCCTCACGATACCTCGGAGCTCTCGGGCACTGTCTGCCGACTCCGAGCAGGACTATCCACCCTCTGCCGAAGACAGATCGCACTGGTTCGGATCATCTGCTGATCTGGTCGAACATACGCCACCCGATTCCTTTCTCTGATCCTGGTATACAAACCATACGGTATATCATCTCTTTTTTCTACACGCCGCACGGTATCAGGACCTATTTTCCCGAAGCTTCTTATGCTGATCCCGCATCCATATACCGATACCCAGTCCTATCACTGCTGCCCGTCTCATACCCTTCTGTACCTCTTCCGCTTTCGTTGTCCGTGCATCAGATGCACCTCCTTCATGCCGCCGTCTCCCCTACCGGGTTCACCAGATTCCCTGCAGCAGCCGCGCGGGATTGGTCTCTTCGATCTCCCTGCAGAGCTCTGCAGGGAGATTCAGGCACGGCAGTTGCTGAAGTGCAGCACCATCCTTCCAGGGGTAGGGATCGGTGATCTGGCCATCGGTCTCCAGAAAGCAGATCAGCTGACGGGCAGTCTGCAGATTATCAGAGAGATGCCGGTAGGGAAACAGCTGATCGGTCTCTGAGAAGAACATCGAATCGGTACCGAAGAGAATCCTCCGATGCTCACGCATGAAGAACTCCCTAGCCTCTTCCCTCTGCTGAGAGAGGATCCGATAGCACCATCTCCCCGGGGCAGTATCAAGCAGCAGCTCAGGATACTCACTGAGCATCCCAGAAAGCTCCTGCAGCCCTCCTGCAAGGAACATCAGATGGGCACAGATGACCTGCACAGCCGGATGCCGTGCCAGAAACGAGCCGAACGAGTCGATGTACTCCCTGAAGGTGGGCAGCTGTGATCCATAGATACCCCCGGATTCCCAGAACTCCGGCGGGTCTGCGACGTGAACGAGTACCGGCATCCCCAACTCACCCGCAGTCTCTACCGCATCGGCGATGGGTCTGCTGAGGAGATCCATCCCGATCTGCTGTTCGACAAGCGGTTTGCCGATCCAGAGTTTGAGACCGAAGAACCCCTGTTCCTTGAGGGTACGGACCTGAGCAGATGTATCAAAAGAACCCCGTCTCCAGTCCCGGTAATCAAGACAGCCGAACCCGACATACCGATCAGGGCGCCTGCGCAAGGCATGGAGGATCGCCGCATTATAGGTCCCGATCTGCAGATCGGGAAGCGACACCAGTGCACAGCGGGTGATCCCCAGCGCATCGCAATACGCCTCGAGCTCTGCATACCGTGCAGTGCTGCAGAGGTGCACATGGGTATCGATCATCACTGCAGAGCGAACTCTGGCACCGCCCCTACCACCGGGGTGATACAGTAGGAGAGTGCTTCATGCCCCCTGAGCAGGGTGACAGGGAACTCCGTGGTCCTCTCGAGCAGCAGGGCCTTACGCAGCACCGCCGCCTGCCAGGGGCGGTTGAAGTAGAGCTCGATCTTCCGCGATCCATGGATCGCGTGCATGCCGATGGTCACCGCCCTGTGCGGGACCTCGTCATAGGCACCACGCAGGGCGGTATTGGCATTGATCGTCACCGTCTGCGGAGTCAACTCCACCGTTCGGGTCGGGAGCCTGAGAAACTCCTCAGGTGTTATCGAATCAGAGGGGATGGGTTCATTGAACGCCACATGACCAACGATACCCACCCCTGCCTGACAGAGATCGACACCACCGAGCGCTTCGATAGCCGCATCATAGGACTCAGGATCATCAGGGTCGGGGAAGTGGATATGATCACCGGACAGCCCATAGCACTCGGGCATGGGCCCTGTGAGCTCACGGGCGATGAATCCCCTGAAAGAGAGCGGGCTGCTGCTGTCGATACAGGCAGCGGTAGTATCATCGAGGTACTCATCCATGAAGAACAGATGCACCTCCGAGAGATCCAGAGCCCTGAAGGAGAGCAGCGTGATGAACCTCCGGTACTGAAAGACCGGCCCCACAGGCATGATGCAGACCGTCGGTCTGCCGAGCAGGTTGTTCTGCTCGATCTCCCGATAGAGCGAAAGAGCCATCCGGTAGTAGAGATCCACATCTGTTTCCACTTCGGTGATCTCTGCACCGGTAAGCTCCCGCAGTGCTGTGACCGTCTTCGTATACATCGCTCTCATCTCCATGCTCCTTATCTGCAGTGTGCCAGAAAGCCGATCGATCGACCCGTGCTTCGCAGGAAGAGAGGCTCTCTGATACCTGCTGTCTCCTACCCTTTGACCGCGCCCGACGTCATTCCGCTGATGATCCTGTCATGCAGGAAGATATATACGATGATCGTCGGCAGCATCGTGATGACGATGGCCGCCAGCATACTGGTATAATCGGTGACGAACTGGCTCTTGAAGAACCTGATACCCAGCTGCAGGGTCCTCGAGGACTCCGAGGAGGTCAGCAGCATCGCATAGGTGAACTCATTCCAGCAGTAGATGAACATGAAGGTCCCTGCAGTCACCAGTCCGGGCTTTGTCAGCGGGAAGACGATCTTGGTGAACCGCTGTGCGAAGGAACAGCCGTCTATGACCGCAGCCTCTTCCAATTCGATGGGGATGGAACCCATGAACCCATGGATCAGGAATACCGAGATCGGGATGTTGATCGCCGCATAGGTCAGGATCAGTCCCGGCAGTGAATCATAGATACCGAGGGTGCTGACGATCTTGAAATAGGGGACCATCAGAGCGATGATGGGGATCAGCACACCCGCCAGGATCACGTTCAGCAACGCTTCATTGAAACGGAACTTCTCTCGTGAGATCGCAAAAGCTCCCATGGCCGAGACCAGGATGTTCAACCCGGTGGTACTCACCGCGACGATCACGGAGTTGAGGAACAGCCGGGGAAGACCTCCCATCTGTATTGCTTTGGCATAGTTCTGGAACTGCCAGACTGAAGGCAGCGAGAAGGGCTGGGTCTCGAACTCGAAGTTCGTCTTGAACGATGAGATGGTGAGCCAGATGATCGGTACCACTGTCATGAACAGGAACAGCAGGATATAGAACCACTTACCGATCTTCGCCAGAATATCTACCAATGTCAGTTCTTTTGTCAGACTACTCATATCATCTCCCTACTGTACCGAATCGGATGTATTATCATTTCTGCTGAACAGCCATCTGATCAGTGCGATGGTCGCCCCTCCGAAGATGATGAGGATCGATCCTATCGCGTTTGCCTCACCATAGTTCAATGCACCGAGATTTCGGTACAGGAGTATTCCCATGACCGAAGTGGCATGTGCAGGACCGCCGTTGGTCATGAGGTAGGTGGACTCGAAGTGTCTCATCCCATAGGCAAGAGCAAGGGTCATCGTAGTGATCAGGATACCCTTGAGCATGGGGATCGTGATGTGCCGCTCCTGCTGGAAGATATTCGCACCGTCGATCTCTGCCGCCTCATAGTAGGATTCGGAGATTCCCATACGTGAGGCGAGGATGACGATCATGAAGTACCCGATATAGAAGATCTGCTGGATGATGACCGCAGGGAAGGCCGTGGTCATGTTACCCAGCCAGTTCCTGGTGAGTCCCGACATCCCGGCCAGCTCAAGGAAGCTGTTGAGGATACCATGTTCCGCATTGTAGATCGCCAACCACATCATGGCCAGAGCGACCTGGGATATGACATTGGGCAAAAAGTAGACAGTCCTGAACATCTTCCAGCCCTTTGGCTTCCTCGCAAGGATCATAGCCATCCCAGCAGCAAGCGGGATCTGCACGAAGCCGAGGACCAGTGCCCAGGTGATATTATTACCCAGCGAAGTCCTGAATGTCTCATCCCCGAACAGACCCAGATAATTGTCAAGCCCGCTGAACTCCATCGCCCCGATACCGTTCCAGTCGGTAAAACTCGTCACGAAGACGAAACCCAGAGGATAGACGAAGTAGGCAACGAAGAGTACGAGTACCGGTGCCAGGAACAGCAGGATCTGCTTCCAGTTCTTATTTCTCATGAACCCCACCTTTTTTAAGAAAGAAGACCCAGGAGGGTTCCAGGGTCTTCTTTTCACATATCATGTTAATCGCAAGCTTCTGAAGATTCCTCTTCTTATCTGATCTTATCGGCGATCTGCTGTACGAACTCTTCAGGTGTTGCCCTGCCGAGAGCCATCTTGGCCAGTGCCTGACCGAATTCAGCTACCACATCGGTGGTGAAGTTGAACTGGAAGTGGCTGTTCACGAACGAAGCGTCATTGACGGCATTCATGAACTGGGCCTGGAGCTGGTCGACCTTCTCACCTGCTGCAACGCTGTATTTGACTGCGAACATGGCGCCTGAATCAAAAGCGATGGCTTTCACGTTCTCAGGTTTCGTCATCCATCTCATGAAAGCGACGACTGCCTCTTTCTTTCTCGGGTCATCGGTGTACCCTGCTGCAAGGTTCGTCTGGGGGAACCCGATCTGAGCGCCGCTGAACGCTGCACCAGGAGCGGGACCGATCTTGGTTGCCGCATAGACATCAGGAGCATCTGATCTGACTCGCCCGATGTACCAGGGTCCATTGATGAACATCGCCGATCTGCCTGCCAGGAAATGGCCTCCAGCTACACCGGCATCTCCACCGACTGCGTCTTTTGAGGTATTGCCGTCTGCATACATCATCTGGAGGATCTCTGCTGCCTGTACGAACACAGGATCAGTGATAGGCTTGTCCCAGACCTTCGGTCCGCCGAGACTTGCAGCGATATGAGAGAACCAGAGCATGGAGGTCCATGCGTTCGTTCCACCGGTCATCTGACTGGTGGGGATGAATCCTGCTGCCTTGATCTTCTCTGCTGCAGCGAAGAATTCGTCATAGGTAGCGGGGATGCTCTTCACACCGGCAGCTTCCATGATGTCCATGTTGTACCATACCGGAGTATATCCGACTTCGAAGGGGACAGACTTGGTCTCACCCTTGATGGTAGCACCTTCGATGGAGCCTGAAACGAAGTTATCACCCCAGTCGCCTGCCAGTTCAGCAGAGAAATCCATCAGAAGGTCCTTGCCTTCGTAGAAGGAGAACGAGGTGGGATCGGGGTTGAATACGAACAGATCAGGTACGACCCCTGCTGCGATCTGTGAATTGAGTTTGTTCCTGTAGGCATCGTAGTCAGGGTTAGCCTCAATGACCACCTGATACTTCCCTGCATACATCTCATTGAACTCATCTACCAGAGCAGCTACGGTGGCTGCCTTCGAGTCTTCACCGACCCAGATGGTCGGCCATTTCAATACTATCTCCTGATCGCCTGTCTCCTGTCCGCCTGCAGCCCAGATCATTCCCGGCAGAGCGAAAAGAACCAACGCAAGAATCAATATAATCCTTTTTGTCCTCATACTATTCTCCTTTTCTATTTTTTCTTACACTAAGTAAGTAAAGCACACGAACGAACGGTTGTCAACTTTTTTTGTATCCTGACGATCAAGGTCAGGAATGACCTGCAGTACATATGATAGGTATAGGCTTGATGGATGCTGCTCGTACAGTCAGTATATCATAGAGAGCGCTCACCCGTCAGGGTTAGTTCATGAAAAATTCCAGGCTGGGTGTACACCGCTACTAGTGGTCGCTTCATGCCTCATGGATAGAGAAGAACCAGTCAAACACCAGATCACAGGCCCCGAAGCCAGCCTCGAGCGGGCTGTATGCATCTGAATAGACCTGGATCTGCTCATCTTCTGCATTATAGGGGTCCTGTTCCAGACAATCCCGTACCACTTCAGCATAGATGTCAGAGAGTTCCCTGAAGCGGGTGATGATGAGGAACCCATCGGGAGAGAGGATCCTGAACATGTTCTGGGCGCTCACAGCCAGCTGAACGGCCTCTTCTTTTATGATATCCCGCAAACGGCGGTCGCCCTGTGCGAGTGCTGAGGCGACCTCTTCGATCTCAGTGAACTGATAGCCGTGACCAGCTGCGGCCTCTACGATGGCAGTCTCTGAGATATAGGTCTCAAGGCATCCCTGAGAGCCGCAGTAACAGGGTTTCCCATCCATCACCGAGGTGGTATGGCCGATCTCGAAGGTCGTCTTACCCAGTACCGAGAAGAGCTTTCCCTTCGTGATGAACGCACCACCGACACCCTGCCTGATGAAATAGGTGAACAGCGCATGGGAGTCTCTCGCAGCCCCTCTGCGGTAGGCGTTCATGGCTATGACCCCAGCATTGTTGGTGACCAGCACCTGGGTATCGAACCGTCTCTCAAACCGCCGGGCAAGGGGGTAGTTCGTGAATCCGGGGATCCTTGCATAGCGTATGACCATTCCGGTATCCATATTGATCTGTCCGGGAGCCCCGATACCGATACCCAGCAGCCCGGCTGCATCGATGCCCGTCTTCTCTATCGCAGAAGCCACCAGCTCTTCAAGCAGATGAGAGACCGTATCGGCATCGATGGATTCAGGCAGGATGATATCTTCCGAATAGACAGGCTTGCGGGAGAAGTCGACGACGAGCACATGTGCGGTGCGTGACCAGAACTCGATACCGATGACATACTGTGAAGCGGGCACCACACGATAGTAGACGGGTTTGCGTCCCTTCTTGTCAGAATCCCTGATCACAAAGTCAGATGCGACTTCAATGAGTCCCTTCTCCTCAAGGATCGAGAAGATACGCAGGACCGTAGGCGCTTTCAGACCGGTGAGATTGACCACATCCGATTGGGACAGGCCTTCACTGTGCTGGATGGCACGCAGAATGATCTTCTCATTCTTCTCTCTGATATCTTCGCCTCTGAGCGGGGTGTTCTGTAGCGTCATAGCATACTCCTGACATGATCCCTTCGATTCCCGACATGATTTTCGTGGTAAGTCTCTATTTATACCATTTTTTGCTTTACAAAGAAATGATATAATGATACTTTTTTACTTACTTAATGTAAGTAATAATTATAGCAAGGAGTGCCTGATGAATCAAGAGAAATTACAGGACTTGCAGGATAAAGCACGGATCGTGCGTATTGAGACACTGAAATCAATAGGCCACCTGGGTGTGGGTCATGTCGGTGGAGCGATGTCGATCGTAGAAGTCCTGACCTACCTCTATTATGCAGAGATGCATATTGACCCCAAAGCACCGCGAATGCCAGAGAGAGACCGGCTGGTACTCTCCAAGGGTCATGCGGGACCTACCCTCTACAGTATCCTTGCCCTCAAAGGCTTCTTCCCGATGGAGTGGCTGCTCACCCTCAACCAGGGCGGGACGAAACTGCCGAGTCACTGCGACCGGAACCTGACACCGGGGATCGATATGACCACAGGGTCGCTGGGACAGGGACTGTCAGCTGCTATCGGTATCGCTCTGGCTACACGACTGGACAAACGCGGTAACCACGTCTATGCCATCATCGGAGACGGTGAATCACAGGAAGGCCAGGTCTGGGAGGCTGCGATGTCAGCCGCCATGTTCAAGGTCGGCAACCTGATCGCCTTCACTGATTACAATAAGATGCAGATCGACGGTATGACCAAGGATATCATGGATATCGATGCCCTCGAATCAAAATGGCTCTCCTTCGGCTGGCATGTCCAGAGAATCAACGGCCATGATATGCAGGCGATCGAAGATGCGGTCACCCGAGCTAAGACAGTCACCGACCGCCCCTCGATGATCGTTCTGGACACGATCAAAGGCAAAGGCTGCACCTGTGCAGAGAACCTTGTGGGAAGTCACAACATGCCCATAAGTGCAGAACAGCTCGAAGAGGCCCTCACCGCACTGGGTGCTGAGGCATCTGCGAAGGGAGGAAACTAATATGGCTAAAGATATGAGAGATGTATACGCACAGACCCTGGTGGATCTTGCGGAGAACGATGACAGGATCTGTGTGCTTGAGGCGGACCTGATGAATGCGACCGGGACCAAGGTCTTCAAACAGCGATTCCCCGAGAGGATGTTCGATGTCGGTGTCGCAGAAGCGAACATGGTCGGCGTGGCCTCAGGGCTCTCTGCAGAGGGAAAGATCCCCTTTGCGGCATCCTTCGGCACCTTCGCCTCCCGCCGTACCTTCGATCAGTTCTTCCTGTCGGCAAACTATGCACAGTTGAACGTGAAGCTCGTAGGAACAGACCCCGGGATCACCGCACAGTTCAACGGCGGTACCCACATGCCCTTCGAAGATATCGGTATGATGCGTCTGGTCCCGAACCTGGTCATCATCGAACCGTCTGATCTGGTCTCCTGTGAAGCCCTCATACGTGCTGCTGCAGCACATCAGGGATCCATGTACATCAGGATGCACCGAAAGGGATCGAACACGATCTATGACGAGAACGAACAGTTCGAACTCGGCAAAGGAAAGGTCCTGGTCGACGGGACGGATGTCACCCTCATCGCTGCCGGTTTCGTCATGGTACCAGAAGCGCTCAAGGCTGCAGAGATCCTCAAGAAAGAGGGTATATCAGCTGCAGTGATCGATATGCATACGATCAAACCCCTCGATAACGAACTGGTGCTCGCGTATGCGAAGAAGACCGGGGCGATCGTGACCTGTGAGAACCATCAGGTGACAGGAGGCCTCGGAGGAGCGGTTGCAGAACTGCTCACAGCAGAGTATCCTGCCCTTCTGGGAAGGATCGGCGCACAGGATATGTTCGGACAGGTCGGTACGCAGGACTACCTGATCAAAGCATATGAGATGACAGCTGAAGACATCGCTCAGAAAGCGATGGCTACGATCAGCAAGAAATAACAGGAGCAGTATATGTCAGAGAAGATAACATTGGCGATAGCATCAGATCTTTCAGGGTTTCCCCTCAGATGTGCGATCGTAGAATATTTGCAGGGAAGAGATGACATCACCGTCATCGACTTCGGTATCGAATCAGCAGATGCCCCGAAACCCTATACCCAGCAGGCACCGAAAGTGGCGAAGGCTGTCCAGAGCGGAGAAGCAGACAAGGGGATCCTCATCTGCGGAACCGGACAGGGTATGGCTATCGTAGCCAACAAGTTCAAAGGGGTCTACGCCTGTGTCACAGACAGTATCTTCTCAGGAGAACGGGCGAAGATCATCAACAACGCCAACGTCATCACCATGGGTGGATGGATCACGGCTCCCTTTCTGGGTGTACAGATCACCGAAGCCTGGCTGAGTGTGGCATTCACCGAGAAGATGGAATTCAAGAAGGATTTCCTCACCGACAACTTCAATCTTGTCAAGAAGATCGAAGATGAGAACTTTGCTTAGACCAATCACTCGAGCGTCGCCTATGCGCTTGAGTTTTGGATAGTGTGTTAGACATTATGACCATTGCGGCTGCCTTTCGGGGCAGCCGCTGCTTTCTTACCGTCAGTGAGTCCCGGAGGCGATCAGATCAAGGGCCTTCTGCTGCCTGTAGAGCAGCACCAGGGTCACCAGCGTCGTGAGCAGATCTGCGATCGGCTGACTGATCATGATACCGATGATCCCGAACCAGCGGGGAAGGATGAACAGCAGCGGTATATAGAGCAGTCCCTGCCTCGCAAGTGCCAGGAAGATGGACTCCCAGCCCTTCCCAAGGGCCTGGAACAGTACACTCCCGAGGTTCTGGAATCCTACGAACCATAACGAGAGCGAAGCTGCCCGCAGTCCGTATGCAGCTATCCTCACCACCTGAGGGTCACGGGAGAAGGCCAGCACGATCGAGTCAGCAGCCAGCAGGAAACAGAACATCAGGATCGTACCGAATCCGATACTCCACCGTGAGGCCAGGGCAAAGGAACTTCGCACCCTCTGTATATTCTGTGCACCATAGTTATAGCCGGCAAACGGCTGGAACCCCTGACCGAGTCCGAAGAAGACGAACATGACAAGAAGGATCATCCTCATATCGATGCCTACCGCGGCGATGGCGGCGTTGCCGAAAGGCTTTGCCGCGATGTTCATCATCCCAAGGGCAGTGCTTGCGAGGATCTGACGAATGAAGGTCGGGATACCGATCTTCAGGATCTCCCGAAAGATCTCCCATCGTAGCCGTATATGCTTCACCGAGAGCATCAGGACCGACCTGCCCCTCAGATAATAGGTGAGCAGGAAGATCGTACTGATCAGCTGGGCGGTGATCGTCGCGAGGGCAGCCCCGGCAAGGCCCCAACCGAAGACGTACATATAGATCGGATCGAGGATGATATTCCCGCCGGTACCGATGATCATGGCGATACCGCTGTAGCGGGAGGCACCCTCTGCCCGCAAAAGATTGTTCAGACACATGTTGATGATGCGGAAGATACATCCGCCTATGATGATGGAACCGTACAGATGGGACCTGTCCAGGATCTCAGGCGTCGCCCCGAACCCAAGCAGGATCGTATCGATGAAGATCAGGCAGATGGCAGTGAATCCCACTCCTGTGGCCAGAGTGGCAAAGAAGGCGGTCGAGGCAGTCTCAGAGGCTCTCTTCTGCTCCCCGCTTCCCAGATACCGGGAGATCGGGGATGCTGCACCCATACCGAAGGCCAGGCCGATCGCACTGATAAGCATGAACAGGGGGAACACGATCGTCGCTGCACCGATCGAGGGTGTGTCATCAAGCAGACCGATGAACATCGTATCTATGACATTATAGAGGGCACCGACGAGCATGGCACTGATCGCCGGGACTGAGAGACTGATCAGAGAGGGCCTCACATCACCAGAACGAAGCAGTTCTATCTTGTCTGAAGGCACTATTGCGTATTGACCGAAGCCAGTGAACGGAACCGTATGTCGATATCACGGTCATACCCGAGCTGCTGCAGGGATTCTTTCAATCCGGCTGCCTGCTTCGGTCCCTTCAGGTTGACCCTGATGCGCATGGTGAACATGGGCGATCCGGTGAACGGGGCAGATGAGGAGTCTGTCTCGAGCTCTTCCACGTTGATCTGCTCACGGGCAAGCAGAGAGGTCACCGTATGAACGATCCCGGGGGAATCGAGGGAGACCGTCTCTATCAGATAGGGAACACCGGTCCTGCCGGAAGGAGCCTCGTCGGTCCTGATGACATCGATCTGCAGCCCGGTGAACGCACTCCCGGTGAACTTGCAGGAGAGAAGAGACTCTATCGCCTGCCCGTCCCCTGATACGAGCATCATGACCGCGAACTCACCTCCGAGAACAGCCATCTTACTCTCTTCGATATTACAGGAAAAATTCTCGACTACCGTCGTCAATCCCTCGACGATACCGATACGATCAGACCCTATAGCCCTTACCACCGCGTGAGCTTTCTGCATACGAACCTCCACCAGTCATGTTATTCACCACTCAATTCCCATTGTACGGTCATATGGCAAGCCTGTCCACCAGATTAGGGGAAGAAGACCCGCAAGGACAGGACAGCACTTCATAGACCCACCTCCCATGGACACGAACGGAGTACCGATCTGCAGTACCGGTATACTATCCGACGATCCGTACCGTTCCATGGTATACTGGTACACTAAGAGCTCTGCGAAAGGATCGAAGGAGTATGCCATGCCATCTGAGAAGAGACTTGATCAAGAGAGCCGTACCAGACTCATGAGCAGGCTGAAGAGCCGATTCGAGCAGCATATGGACAGACATGCAGCGATGTCCTGGGAGCAGGTGAAGACCCGGCTGGAAGCACAGCCGGAGAAGCTGTGGTCTCTGGGGGAGATGGAAGACACCAGCGGGGAGCCTGATGTAGTGGGATTCGATCCTGACAGTGGTGAGTACCTGTTCGTCGACTGCGCCCCTGAGTCACCGAAGGGCAGAAGGAGCATCTGCTACGACCGGGAGGGACGAACCTCCCGAACAGAGCACCGGCCAAAGCAGAGCGCTGTGGAGATGGCAGAGAAGATGGCTGTCGATATCCTGACCGAGCAGCAGTATCGTGCATTGCAGGGACTCGAGCCATTCGACCTGAAGAGTTCAAGCTGGGTGAAGACCCCGCAGAGGATCAGGGACCTCGGAGGGGCACTCTTCGGTGATCGCCGCTATGACACCGTGTTCATCTATCATAACGGTGCCTCCTCCTACTACGCGGTACGGGGCTTCCGGGCCATGCTGCGAGTCTAGCACCACACGATGCACCGGACCGTTCGAAACCAGGAAAGAAGACCTCATACGGCACGCAGCTCTGACGGTCCCGGTGAAGGAGTGCTCCTGCAGGATGACAACCGAACAATTCATCATCAGTTCATCATATTCTGCTTGAACTATCTGAAAACACCATAGTATAGTAGACAGTATGGAAGACCCACTATCGGATACATCAGACGACCCTCCTTTACGGCATACAGGTGCAACCGCTATACATGATGCACAGCCTTTCACATCTTCTTCGGTTACCAGACCTCCCGGTACGAACATATGAGCTTATACCTACCCGTCATCGTGGTCCTGATCATCTTTTCGGGGCTGTTCTCCGGCACGGAGACCGCATTCACCTCCCTCTCCTTCCTTCAGGTCAAGGAGATGGAAGATGACAGGCGTCACAGATACAGGACGGCTGCCAGACTTGCAAAGAAGTCCGATCTGCTGCTGACCACGATCCTGATCGGCAACAACCTGGTCAATATCGCAGCCTCAGCTCTGCTCACCTCCTACACCATAGCTACCTACGGCAACTATGCGGTAGGCTATGCGACAGGGATACTCACCCTGCTGATCCTCATCTTCGCAGAGATCACCCCCAAGCAGATAGCCATCGTACACAACAAGCGGATCAGCTCTGCGATGGCCTACCCGATACAGGGGCTCACCGTACTGCTCTACCCTCTGGTCTATCTCATCAAGGGCATCAGTTCGTCCATCACACGACTGTTCGTCCATGGTACTCATAACCCTATCTCACTTGCCGGCATCCTCCATGTCATGGATATCGCTCAGGACCAGGGAGTCGTTGACGAATATGAATCGACCATGGTCCAGAAGGTATTCCGCTTTGATGACATAGACGTACATACCATCATGACCCACAGGACCAGTGTCTTCAGCCTGGACGGTTCGATGACCCTGAGCGATGCCCTGCCGCTGATCATGCAGAGCGGGTTCTCCCGTATCCCGGTCTACCAGGATTCACCTGAACATATCATAGGGGTACTGCTTGCCCGGGATCTCATCTATAAGGTCCTCTACGAATCAGAGAAGCAGACGGTAGCACAGATCTGCATGGATCCGATCTTCGTCCCCGAGACCCGAAAGGTCAATGAGATGTTCCTGCTGTTCAAGCATCATAAACTCCATCTGGCGATCGTCCTTGACGAATACGGCGGTCTTGCAGGCGTGGTGACCCTCGAGGATATCATCGAGGAGCTCTTCGGTGAACTCTATGATGAGCATGAGAGTGGGGCGACCGAGCGGATCGCATTCATGGGCGATATGACCTATTCGATCCTGGGAGAGACCCCGATCCAGCAGGTAGAGGACTTCTTCTCCATCGATATCGAACACAGCAGACATGTGGGAACCATCGGCGGATACATCACCGAGTTCCTCGGGACCATCCCGGAAGAGAAGCAGATCATCGATACCGAATGGGGGATCTTCAAGATCTCATCGATGACCGGGAACAGGATCAACAGCATCACCTTCATGCCGATCACTGCTCCGGATTGAACACAGGAAAAACGCCTGTGTTCATACCCTATATCACGATATCCCATACAGCGTGATTGACGCAATCGCCTCTCATAGGTATCATTCGGCATGAGCAAATACCCATTCAACCAAATAGAACCAAAATGGCAGGCATTCTGGGAAGACGATAAGACATTCAAAGTCACCGAAGACCCTGCATACCCCAAAGACCGCAGAGCCTATGTCCTGGACATGTTCCCCTACCCCTCAGGGGCAGGCCTGCATGTCGGTCACCCCGAAGGCTATACCGCAACCGATATCTACTGCAGGTACCTGACGATGAACGGGTACAACGTCCTGCACCCCATGGGGTTCGACTCCTTCGGGCTGCCGGCAGAGAACTACGCCATCAAGACCGGTACCCATCCGAAGATCACCACTGAGAAGAACATCAATCGTTTCAGAGAACAGATAAAGAGTCTCGGCTTCTGCTACGACTGGGATCGTGAGATCTCCACTCATTCCAAAGAGTACTACCGATGGACACAGTGGATCTTTCTGCAGCTCTACAACAGGGGCCTGGCCTATGAGGCGGAGACTCCCATCAACTGGTGTCCCGACTGTAAGACCGGTCTTGCCAATGAAGAGGTGAAAGACGGCAGATGCGAACGCTGCGGATCACAGGTGAGTCGGAAGAATCTCAGGCAGTGGATCCTGAAGATCACGGCCTATGCCGATCGACTGCTTGAGGATCTTGAAGACCTCGAGTGGACCGATGCGATCAAAGCGATGCAGAAGAACTGGATCGGCAGAAGCGAAGGTGCCGATGTCATCTTCACCATCGAGAACAGCAGCGAGACCATCAAGGTCTATACCACCAGACCTGACACCCTCTTCGGTGCGACCTACATGGTCCTCTCCCCCGAACATCCTCTGGTAGAGACGATCACCACTGATGAGCAGCGATCAGCAGTGGAAGCCTATGTACATGCAGCAGCGATGAAATCCGATCTGGAACGTACCGATCTTGCCAAGGAGAAGACCGGTGTCTTCTCAGGGACCTATGCGATCAACCCGGTGAACGGAGCGAAGATCCCTGTATGGATAGCTGATTATGTCCTGATCTCCTACGGGTCAGGAGCCATCATGGCAGTCCCCGCCCATGATACACGTGACTGGGAGTTCGCCAAAGAGTTCGACCTGCCGATCATCGAGGTCCTCGAAGGTGGTGATGTCCAGAAAGAGGCCTTTACCGAAGACGGTATCCATGTGAACTCAGGCTTCCTCGACGGTATGGGGAAGACCCAGGCCATCGAGGCCATGATCTCATGGCTCGAAGAACGATCGATGGGTGAGAAGACCGTGAACTACAAGCTGCGAGACTGGATCTTCAGTCGCCAGCGATACTGGGGTGAGCCTATCCCCCTGGTGCACTGTGATACCTGCGGGACCGTACCGGTCCCAGAGGACCAGCTGCCGCTGGAACTGCCTGAGGTGAGCTCCTTCACCCCGACGGGGACCGGGGAGAGCCCTCTGGCTGGAATCGATACATGGGTGAACACCACCTGTCCTGTCTGCGGGAAGCCCGCGAAAAGAGAGACGAACACCATGCCCCAGTGGGCCGGCTCCTGCTGGTACTACCTGCGGTTCCTTGACCCGAAGAACACCGAGACCCTGGCCTCACAAGAGGCTATCGATTACTGGATGCCAGTGAACCTCTATGTCGGGGGAGCTGAACATGCAGTGCTGCATCTGCTCTATGCACGATTCTGGCACAAGGTCCTTTACGATCTGGGTGTGGTGAAGCACAAAGAGCCCTTCCAACGCCTGATCAACCAGGGGATGATCACCTCCTTCGCCTATCAGCGAAGTGACAAGTCCCTCGTCCCCACTGATGAGGTCGAAGAGACAGGACCCGATACCTTCATCGAGAAGAGTACCGGGGAACCCCTGGAGCGAGTGATCGCGAAGATGTCGAAGAGCCTGAAGAACGTCATCAACCCCGATGAGATCATTCGGGACTTCGGCTCCGATGCCATGCGTCTGTACGAGATGTTCATGGGTCCCCTGCAGGTCTCCAAACCCTGGTCGACCAGCGGCATCGCCGGTGTCCACCGCCTCCTCGATCGAATCTGGCGACTGGCAGAACAACCCCGGTCTACCGCTGAAGCCCCTAAAGAGCTGCAGAAAGTCCTCCACAAGACCATCAAGAAAGTCACCCATGATACCGGGCTGCTGGAATTCAATACTGCTATCGCTCAGATGATGATCTGTGTCAATGAGTTCTACAAAGCGAAGGAGATCCCACTCTCCATATGGGAACCGTTCGTGCAGCTCATTGCACCCTATGCCCCGCACCTTGCTGAAGAGCTGTGGGAACAGCTCGGTCATGCCCCCTCGATCGCAAAGTCGACCTGGCCGACCTGGGATGAGTCGTTGACGGTGGATGAAGAGATCACGGTGATCTTCCAGGTGAACGGAAAGGTACGTGCGAAAGTATCGGTAGCACTGGGAACCGGTAAAGAGGAGCTCGAGAAGATGGCTCTGGAACATCGGAGGATCATTGAGTGGACCGAAGGCAAGACGATCAGAAGGGTCATCTCAGTCCCCGACAAGCTGGTCAACATCGTGGTGAGCGGTTGAGCTGCTGCATGAGAAGTGATACGCCGTACATCGATCTCTGGAGATCGGTAAGGCCCATCATGGCTCAATAACGACCAATGCTACGACCATTAATATCAAAGAGAGGGGGGCTGTTCAGTGAACAGCCCCCTCTCTTTGCTCTTACCCTATCACCGGGGTGCCCGACCTATCAGGAGGCGGGCAGGCGGTACAGCTCCAACCCTCAGACCTCCTGCGGATAGAGTTCTTTGTACGATACACCGGTAAGCAGTTCACAGGCGGTACGGACTTCGGAGGTCACCTCGTCTTTCGACCCGCCCTGTTTCAGCCGTTCGATCTCATTGATGATCAGCGAATGACGGGAGGGAGTGATCCTGAACTTCAGTCCAAGGAATATACCGATGAGTACCAGGGTCAGGGGACCAAGGAGGAAGAACAGGTGCAGCCCTTCGAGTACCTCAGGGCTCTGCTCCTGACCCGGGACGAACTGTATGCTCGTGAGCATGAACCCGATCAGCGGCATGGCGATCAATCCCTGTACCATCTTTCTGATCAGCGTCATGGCCCCTGAGTACACTCCTGATCGCTTCTTGCCGGTGATCAGCTCATCGACATCGATCACACTCGGCAGGATCGCCCAGGGGATGAGCACCCCTGCAGAGGTCCCGGTACCGATGAAGGCACAGACCAGAGCTATCGTCACCACCGAGGACTCAGGGGTGAGGACGAAGAAGGCCGTGATAAGACTGACAGCATAGAGGGTAAGCCCTGCCACATAGGCAGTCCCTTTGCCATGGGTGTTCGAGATCATCGTATAGACCGGCATCATGGCGATCTGTACGATCATGAGCGAGCCCATGGCCACAGGGTAGAGATTCTGCCGCTGCAGATAGTAGGTGATGAAATAGACGAAGAGGGCCATGAGGATATCGGAGGCTGAATAGGCTGCGATATACATCCCGACATGGATGCGGAACGAGGAGTTCTTGATGACGGTGGAGAACTGGCGGAACACCTCAAGAGAACTGCTCTCGCGTCTCCTTCTGGTATACGGCATCTCCCAGGTCCCGCTATAGACCACGATCCAGGGAGCGGCATACAGCAGCCCGAAGATGACTGCCATGACCATGTACCCGGAACCGGTCCCTGCCGGGTAGCGGGAGATGATCATGCTGGGAATGGTACCGGCAAGCAGCGCCGAGATCCCTGAACAGATCATTCTGGCAGCAGAGAGCTTGGAACGTACCCGGTAGTCATTGGTCATCTCTGCATTGAGGGCTGCATAGGGGATCATCACCATGGTGAACACGGTGCTGAAGAGCACATAGGTGAAGCTGTAATAGACGAACCGTGCTGCAGAGGCCCCGAAGCTGACCGGGACCCACATCAGGATGAAACTGACCGCGATGGGAACGATCCCGATGAGAAAGTAGATACGGCGCCTGCCGTGCTTCGATTCTGTTATATCGGAGAAGTAGCCCATCAGCGGGTCGGAGATCGCGTCCCAGATCTTCCCGATGGCAAATACCAGACCGGCCAGCGCAGGACTGAGCCCTGCTACCTCAGTCAGATAGAACATGAACAGCATCCCGATGATCAGGAACGAACCACCGCCGAAGATATCACCGATACCGTAGCTGAACAGGGTCCTGAATGTGACCTTCCGGTCCTTATCGTATTCCATATGATGGGCACCTCCGTAATATTACACATTGTAACATAGCAACGGTCAGGCGCAAAGCACTATCGAAAAAACCGCCGTCAGGGATCCCCGACGGCGGAAAGGAAGAAAAGGAGGTTATGTTATGAGCTGAGCTGTCTGATCGTATCGATCATAGCGAGCACCATCTCAGGGCTGGTATCAGCCTGTATGATATGGGCAGGGGCCATGAGATAGTTCCCATGTCTGCCCATGATCTCGTACCGACGTCTGATCTCATCCTGCAGAGCTTTGATGTCCCCTGAGGGGAGCAGCTCCTGCTGATCGATCCCGCCGAAGAACACGATCTTCTCACCGTACTTGTCCTGGAGTTCCTGTGGATCAGATCCCGGGACATTGGGCTGCACGGGATTATAGATAGAGAACCCTATCTCAACGAAATCATCGACAAGAGGGGCTACCGCTCCATCAGAGTGTATGATGAACACCAGGTGGGGGAACTCCTCCTTCAACTTGCTGATCATCCGCGCGTACCGCGGTTTGAACTCATCTCTCCACATATCGGGGGAGATCAGCATCGATGTCTGGGTCCCGAGGTCCTCCCCGAACCAGATGGCATCAACACCGGCCTGCGCCAGCTGCTGAGCCAGACCATAGGTCCAGTGCTCCACCTTGTCATTGAGTTTCTGGACCCAGCTCTCACCAAGAGCGAATGCGAGCATGTACTCCTGCATCCCCGTCAGGTGCCAGGCCAGTTCGAACAGGGAGAGTTCACAGTCCCCTAAGATCGCATAGTCCTCTTTATAGCGTGCAATATCAGCTTTGGCGCAATCGAACCTGCCCGGTGCATAGGGGTCGGGGAAGGCATACTGTTCAATATCCTCTTCACTCGCCGCTGCAGAGAGCGGGCAGTGGACCACCTCCATGTACAGAGGGGTCGGCCGCATATGCATACCGAACTCGTTGGTCTTCACCTCATCAGAGATCACCTGAGGTTCGAACCCCTCACGTATGGTCCCGCCTACGACGACACAATCGCTTCCGAGTGCCGTCCGGATGGCATTCGCCGAGATCCGGTAGGTCAGATCCTCATAGTACGAAGGGGCATAATCAGCCTCTATCGAAAGCTCCTGAGCGAAATGATCGGTAAGACTCCTGCAGAGATCGAACTGCAGGGGTGGCCTGTCCGGATCACCCTCGATCAGACCGAATGTACGTAGGACACGCTCTCTTGAATTCATATCGAAACTCCTTATCTGTGCTGTCTCAGTCCATGTGGAAGAGTTCTTCCAGCGGGACTGATACCGGTGAGTCATCCTCATGGGTCTCCATGATATCGGCCATGAAGGCCCACCACTTCTGGACGATCGGCAGGGATCCCAGATCCTGGGACCCGCCGTCCCCGATGTTCTTCTGCACCGCGAACAGGGTGTCAGTCTCCTCATCGAAGAAGATCGAATAATCCCGCACGCCGCTTTCGCTCAAAAGCTCCCTGAGTTCAGGCCACAGTTGATCATGCCGCCTTCGGTACTCCTCTTTCATGCCGGGAGCAAGTTTCATCTTGAACGCTGTTCTATTCATATATCACCTCATCTATCTGATGTTTCAGAGCGTAGATGCCATCTGCTGACTCTTGAGTTTCCGCCGTGCCTTCACCCCGTCGAGGAATCCAGGCAGCAGTACCGCGATCACCAGCAGCAGCCCGGTGGTGATGACCATCACCTTGGCCGAGAGGTTGATCAGGCCCATACCGAACTTGAGATACCCAAGCAGGAAGATCGCCATGATCACCCCGAAGAGATTCCCCTTCCCGCCGCTTATCGAGACACCGCCGAGTACGACCAGCGTGATGACCTCCATATCCCATCCCAGGGCGATGTTCGGTCGGGTACTGCCGATCCTCGAGGTGAGCAGGACCGCCGCGATACCGCAGAAGAGTCCCATGAGCGTGAAGTTGATGAACCGGATCCTGGACACATTGATACCGGCGAATCGCGCAGCCTCTCGTGAACTGCCGATCGCATAGAGCTTTCTGCCGTAGCGGGTCTTGTGCAGTATGAAGCCCATGACTGCAGCCAGAAACAGAAAGATCACCAACTCGAAGGGGATGAGGGTATCCCCGACATAGCCCTGTCCGAGAAAAGCCATGCTCTTGGGATACTCGGTATAGGCCTGATCCCCCAGGACTGCCTGTGAGACCCCCCGGAAGAGTGACTGAGTCGCCAGAGTCACGGCAATAGCCGGCATCTTCAGGATCGTGACGAAGAATCCATTGAACATCCCCGCGAGGGTACCTGCGGCTAACCCGATCAGGATGATGCCTGCCACATCCATTCCCATGGAGGCGGCATAGCCCATGGCGAAGGAACTCAGGGCGATGATCGAAGCGATCGATATGTCAATATCGCCTGACATGATGATATAGATCATAGGAAGGGCCATGATAGCCTTCTCCATGAAATTGAAGGTCGAATTCATGAGATTGAAGTAATCGAGGAAGTACGGGGAGAGGTTCGAGAAGAGTATGAACTCGAAGACCAGGAGGATCCCCAGCAGTACTTCCCATTTGGTGAACAGAAGGATCAACTTCTCTTTGAGACTGTTCTCATCGATCAGCCGGGAGATGTTCACCAGCTCCTGCTTTGGTTGTCTGTCTGCCTGCTGCATTATCGCTGCCTCCCCTTCAAGAGCTCCTGTTCCCGTCGTCTCTCTGATACGGTGTTGATCAGCATGGCCCCGAGCACGATCGCTCCCTGGATGAACAGCTGATAGAACGGTGAGAGATTGATCACCGGCAGTGCATTATTGATGATACCGAGGAACAGGGCACCGAGGATCACCCCGGGAACCGCACCGGAACCACCGGCGATGCTCACCCCGCCGATCACACAGGCTGCGACCGTCTGCAGCTCGAACCCTGAGGCTGTCTCATTGACTGCCGCTGCATAGCGTGAGGTCCACAGGACCCCGGCAAGACCGCCTAACATGCCGCTGAGGGTGAAGATGATCATATAGATCTTCTGTTCACTCACACCGACGAACTTGGCAGCGACCTTGTTGCCGCCGATCGCATAGATCTCCCGTCCCCTGCGGGTATACCCGCTGAAGTAGAACATCAGTACTGAGACCAGCACACCCCACCAGATCAGATTGCTGATCCCGAACAGGTTGCCATGCGGCAGTCTCATATAGGAGTCGGTCATCTCGTGTGCGGTGACCCACTGTCCCTTACTCAAGACGAAGGTAAGTCCTCTGTAGATACTCAAGGTCCCCAGCGTCGTGATGATCGCAGGGACCTTCCCATATGCTACGACGACTCCGTTGATCAGACCCAGCACCAATCCGACGCCCACTCCGATCAGCAGGACCACTACCGCCGGGATCCCGGGATAATACTGGTTGGTCATGGCCGCGGCCATGCCCGAAAGTCCGATCACTGATCCGACAGAGAGGTCTATCCCCCCGGCAAGGATCACGAAGAACTGTCCCAGGGAGACCATGACCAGGATAGAGGTATCATTGACGATCCTCTGGATGTTATCAGCAGAGACGAACCCGGGAGCACGCATGGTCACCACTGCAAGCAGCAGGACTATGAGTATGATCAGGCTGGTATCTCTACGCTGTGTTATCTTCCGTAATGACTGCAATCGAATCACTGTTCACCTCCGTTACCTGCAGTATGACCGGTCGCTGCTTTTATGACCGAATCAGATGTCGCCTCATCTCGAGAGAACTCAGCGGTGAGGGCACCTTCATGCATGACGATGATCCGGTCAGACATGCCCAGCACTTCAGGCAGCTCTGAGGAGATCAGCAGCACAGCCATGCCCTCTGCAGCCATCTCTGAGACGAACTGGTGCACAGCGGCTTTGGTTGCCACATCGATCCCCTTGGTCGGCTCATCAAGGATGAGGATCCTGGGATTCGTCGCGATCCACTTTGCCAGGACGACCTTCTGCTGGTTCCCCCCTGAGAGGGTATCGGCATCGACATGCCACCCGGCAGCCCGTATCTCCATCTTCTCTCCGAAGGTCTCTGTCACTTCGAGCTCTCTCTTTTTATGGGTGATCCCATAGCGTGAGAGTGCATCGATCTGCGGCAGGGTGATGTTCTTGGCAATACTCATCTCCAGGATGACTCCCTGGGATTGACGATCCTCCGGTACGAATGCGATCCCGTACCCCATAGCCTCCGAGGGCTTGCGGATGTGTATCTCCTTCCCGTCGAGCAGGACCGTCCCGTGACTCCTGGAATCTATCCCGAAGAGGGTACGCATCACTTCACTGCGACCGGCACCGATCAATCCGAAGAACCCCAGGATCTCACCGGCATGCAGGGTGAATGAGACATCCTGGAAGTATCCTGTCTGTGCAAGCTGCTGGACTTCCAGCACCGGCCTGCCGATCTTGACCTCTTTCTTCGGATACATCTGATCAAGGCTTCGGCCGACCATCATGTTCACCATGGCATCGACTGAGGACTCTTTGACCAGTCCCTCTCCGATGTACCTGCCATCCCGCAGTATGGTGAAGTAGTCACAGATCTCAAAGATCTCATCGAACTTATGGGAGATGAAGATGATAGCTTTGCCGTCATCTTTCAGCTTCCTGACTATCTTATACAGATCTTCGACCTCTCTGAGCGAGAGGGCTGAGGTCGGTTCATCCATGATGACGATCCTGGCATTGAGTGAGAGGGCTTTTGCGATCTCTACCATATGCCGTTGCGCAACACCGAGGTTCTTGACCAGCGTGTTGCAGTCTATCTCAAGTTCAAGTGAATCGAGCAGGGTCTGAGTCTCTTTCCTCATGGTCGCCCAGTCCACTCTCTTAGTCTTCGGGTGTATGATATGGTGGCCCATATAGATGTTCTCGGTGACAGACAATTCAGGGAACATGGAAGCTTCCTGATGGATCGCCGCGATCCCGCATGCCTGTGCCTCAAGGGCATTCCTGCAGACCAGGGGTTTCCCGTCAAGCAGTACTTCACCACTGGTAAGGGTGTAGACCCCGGTCAGGATCTTCACCAGGGTTGACTTACCGGCTCCATTCTCACCGATGAGTGCATGCACTTCTCCAGTCCGCACGGTAAGGTGCACACCGTCAAGAGCCTTGATACCCGGGAAGTATTTGGTTAACTGTTTGATTTCAAGTATGGTTTCTGACAACAGACTCTCCTTGCTCTGCACATCAGTCAATCGTTCTAACTTCTGTGGTCCTGATCTCATTATAGAAAGAGCAGGCCTGATCATCTTCTGAGAACCAGAACCTGCTCTTGTATCATAGTATCGTTCTATTAGAAGATCGCTGCGTATGTCGCAATATTCTCAGCATTGAAGACGAACGGTGTTCCCATGATGGACATACCGTCTTCACCTACTACGACCTGACCCATACGGCCACAATCGATGACATCGCCAGGTTTCCCTTCTACTTCACCCTCGACCAGTGCCTTCAGGATGTAGGTAGAGGTGTATCCCAGATCTACCGGATTCCAGAGGGCCATCTGCTGGCAGGTGCCGTTGATGATGTACTGCTGCATCTCTGATGGAAGACCAAGACCTGTGAGCTGGACCTGTCCCTTCTTCCCTTCATCTTCGATGGCTTTTGCTGCTGCAAGGATACCGATGGTGGTCGGAGAGATGATACCTGCAAGGTCCGGGTACTTGTTCATCAGTCCTACTGCCTCTCGGTAGCTCTTGTCTGATGCATCATCACCATAGACGACCTCTACGAGTTCCATCTTGCTGTATTCAGGTTTTTTGATCTCTTCTTTCATCCAGCTGATCCATTCATTCTGGTTCGTTGCCTGTGAGGTAGCCGATACCACACCGACTTTACCGGTATAGTCAGTCAGTTCTGCGATCAGCTGAATCTGCTGTCGGCCGATCAGTTCTGCATCTGAAGGGGCAAGATCGATGATCCTTCCGCCTGATGAGATCCCTGAGTCAAAAGAGATGATCTTTATGCCGGCTTTCATGGCTTTTTTCGTCACAGGGATCAATGCATCCCTATCATTGGCTGAGATCGCGATCCCATCGACTTTCTGAGCGATCAAGGTCTCGATGATCTCGATCTGGCCCTCTGCCGTTGAGGCTGAAGGTCCCTGATAGATCGATTCGACGTTACCAAGCTCTTTAGCGGCTTCCTGTCCGCCGTCAGCGACTGCTTCGAAGAATCCGTTACCCAGGCTCTTTACCAGCAGGACCAGTCGCAGGTTCTCATCTTCTTTGGCGGTCTCCTGCGCTCCACCTGCAAAGATCAGGCCGGAGGCGACGATCGATAGGATCATAACAACCAGAATCAATTTGTTTTTCATGAATATACTCCTTTTATTGTTAAATCCAGTATAGCATCGCCTGTTGATCGACCGTGAGTATCATATTCTCAGGTTCTGGTATCAATATCTCTGATGAGAGCCTCTGCTAGAGATGCTCCTGCCGATAGGAGGTCGGACTGACCCCGAAATACTTCTTGAAGACTTTATTGAAATGGCGGCTGCTGCCGTAACCGACCATCGCGGAGATCTCTTTGATCGTATAGAGGGGGCTCATGAGCAGCCGTTCTGCACTTTCCATCCGCAGCAGGGTAAGCTGGTGGGAAAAGGTCTGTCCGGTCACCCGATGGAACTCTGAGGAGAGGTAGTTCGGTGTCACTCTCAGCTCTTCAGCTATCTGAGAGAGACCGATCTCTTCACTGTAGCGATCTGTGAGCAGCTGCAGGGCTTTTGCCACCAGCCTGTTCGCCACTGCAGGCTCCGGGGCTTCTGGCAGCAGGTCACTCTGCATCAGGATCGACCGCTCCAGAGCCTGCAGACAGGATTCGGGATCGGAGGGCTCCGAGGCAGTCGTCAGGTGAAGCTGCAGGAACACCCTCAGGTTCTCATTGGTGCACAGCTGCTCCAGGATCTGCCGGTGTTCCTTCAGCCAGATCACTGAGGCTGCAGGGCTCTGCTCCTGCAGGGTGATGATGCGGTAGAGCATCTCGATCACCGACTGCTTATCCTGCGGTCGAAAGAGCTCCTCTTCCGGGATGACGGTCCCGGTCCCCAGCACCAGACGCAGATACAGAAGATGACTGACTCGATGCAGCTGTGCGATCAGATCCGGCAGAGATCCAGAGACGCTGGAGATCGCAACCTGCGTATACCGGAGACCGCCGCTCTGCCGGGCAGACTCCTGCATGCTCCTCTGCAGGTCACCCAGAGCACTCTGTGCTGACTCAGCTGCTGCTGCAGCGAACACCACGACTGTGTTCCCGTCACTCAGATGGGCTATACCGCCGATCACTTCGGCAGGAAGCCGGTGCCCTATGAAGCTGCGCAGCTGCTGGATCATCTCATGGTGATGATCATATTCACTCACCTCTGAACGGAACGCATCGAGTACGATGAGCCCACCGGCAAAGTACCACCGGCTGGCAAAGGCCGAACCGCTCTGCAATGCTCCTGTGTTGTAGATGATCCCTGAGAGCAGATGTTCGAGTTCCTGCTGTCTCTGAGTCCTCTGCTCATGCAGGATCTGCTGGACCTGCAGTACCACCCGCTCCAGCTCCCCAGGCGAAGCGGGTTTGACCAGATAGTCAAGAGCTCCGAGAGAGATCGCCTTCTTGGCATAATCGAACTCGGCATAGCCGGTGAGAATGATCCAGCTGGTATGGGGAGATAGAACGCTGCCCTGTTCGATCGCAGACAGACCATCGAGTACCGGCATGCGGATATCAACGAAGGCCAGATCAGGCTGCTGTGCAGCGACCTGTTCCAGCAGTTCCTTTCCGTTTGCCGCCTGTGTGATACTGCTGATCGTCACGGCCCCGTCTGCATCAAGCTCCTGGAGCATATCGGTGATGCTGTACCGTACGAGGTATTCATCATCAGCTATTATGCATTTCATGGAAAGCCATCCTTATTTCGGTACCGTTATTATGGGAACTCTTCACAGTGAAGGACGAGTGGGGGAATGCATACTTGAACCGTCTTCGCACATTCCCTATCCCGATATGCTCCTTTTCCTGAAGGGTGCTCAGATCGAAACCCACCCCATTGTCAGTGACGACGATCGTCACCATCGAGACACCATCCTCCAGAGTCCCAAAGACCTCCACGTAGAGCACCCCGACCCGGTCCTGCAGGTCCTCGATGCCGTGGATCACGGCATTCTCCACCAGGGGCTGCAGCAGCAGCCGTGGTATGCTCACCGTCTCCAGTCCGGCTTCCACCTTCAGCCGGTAATCGAGCCGCTCGCTGAACCTGAGCTTCTGCAGCAGACAGTAGTTCTCCACGAACGCGATCTCCTCACCGATGGTAGTCACTCTTCGTGCATCCTGCGTATAGCGGAGCATATCCTTCAGATGGATGATCGACTGCTCAAGCCCCTGTTTCATCCCCATCCTGTTCAGTCCGATGAAGCCGTTGAGGATGTTATAGATAAAATGGGGCTGCATCTGGGCCTGAAGGGCCTGGTACTCAGCCTCCCCCTTGGTGATCAGTTCAGCGAACTTCATATGATTATCAACGATGAGCGAGGCGAACTCTGCGAAGGTCGACAGTCGCGTCACCCCAAGATCGGTGAAGGCCGGGTCCGGGGCATGGATGGCCACCGTGAGGGTCCCGACCACCTCCTTGCGCAGCACAAGCGGCATGATGATCAGGGAGCTCAACCCCTGCAGTCTCTCTTCAAGCTGCGGGGCATAGCATATCTTCTGTTTCCCCGTCTGTACCACCTGTTCGATCGACTTCTGTATCGCCTGCAGATCCACATCTGCGCTTCTTCCCTCCTGCGACTGCAGTTTGATCTGTGTACCCCCCGGACGCTTCGGGTCAGTCCCTATCATATGGATGAAGGCCGTATCGACCTGGGTCTCCTGTATGACTGATGAGACCACACTGTGAAACAGGTCATCAAGATTGAAGACCTCCTGCTGGGAGTCACCGACTGACTGTGTCAGCAGCAGGATGGTGTTCACGTTGTGCTTCAGATCCTGGGCAAGGCTGTTGAAATGTTCAGCAAGCTCAGAGAACTCATCATGACCGGCTATCTCCAGTCGGACGGAGAAGTCCCCTTTCGATATCCTGGCAAACGCTGCCCTCACCCGACTGATCTTCTCCAGGATATCTTTCGAGAAGAGCATGGAGATGAGCACTCCCGATACGGTCAGGCACAGGGCAAGGAATCCATACATCAGGTAGACCTGACGTTCGAGCTTGATCCCGTACTGGGTGAACTGATCGATGAAATAGTTCATGAAGCTCTCGAAACTGTCTACGAAGTAGTAGGTGGTATCACGGAACTCCTCGAAGAAGGGAGTATAGGTATCATCACTGAAGATCTTATCAAAACGCTCCTCATCTATGGTGCTGAAGTCCCGGTTCAGCTCTTCGATGGAGCGATTGAGTTCCTCAAGACGATCCATCGCACGATCATGCATCGTCGTTGCCGTAGCGAACTGGTCCAGCAGCTCATCCTCCTGGATGTCGAGCAGGGACTGGGTCCTCATGAACTCATCGAAGGCCTGTTCATAGACATCGACAGCCACCCGCCATTTCCGCAGGGTGACGGTGGTCCGGGGAGAATAGGTATAGGACTTCAGCTGCCCGTAGACCTTCGGGACGAAGATGTCGAAGACCATATCTTTCATCAGGCTGTGCACATCCCGGGAACGGACCTGGAGCTCGATCCCTTTCTTTATGGAATCATTGATGTCGTTCGACCGCTGCAGGCTTGCGATGCCGAGAACGGTGAATGATAGTGCTCCCATACTGAACAGTATGGAGAGCAGCATCAGTTTCGTACGTATGTTCATGCTTGGAATAGTACCACAGAATGTCGAAGGTAACAATTTCTCATCCTTCACCCGGACGCAAGATTCTCAGCCTGCCCCGCGTGCAGCGGGGGGTGGTGCGGTCAATCAGCCGCTCTGGTACTCAGAAAGGGATACAGGGCTCTGGGAACTTCGATCCGTCCAGTCTGCGCAGTGCCGTCCGATTCGACGGTGACCTGGAGGAGGTAGGAGTTGCACGTCGGATTCAGATAGGTATACGTCCCCTCCGGCAGATCGAGATAGAGCGGGCCACCCTGATCCATGACACTGGTCATGGGCATCCCGCGATGATCACAGACCCAGTACCCGCCGTAGAGATCCTCAACGGTGATCGCATGGCAGGGGCTGCTGTATACCCTGCAGTCGGATCGCGCACCGAACTGCAGCTCATAATAGAGATTACCCCAGTCCACTGACCAGGGACGTCCTTCCGAAGCCTCCCAGATGGACTGTGAGAGGAGATCGAAATCCATCTGAGGCAGCAGCCCGGAGAACTCATGGCGGTACTCCAGAAGTCGTGCCGCCACAGGCCCGTCCCGGCTGAGCAGGTCCAGCTGGATCCGCCCATCTTCAATAGCGGGTTCGGAGAGTTCGGGATTCATGCAGACGCCGACAGGAGCATAGT
>JAIPFY010000031.1 GCA_021736385.1 Spirochaetia bacterium
GTATAGAGAAACAGATAGATCGGGGCTGCATACTGCATGGCGATCGCCGTGGCAGCTCCAAGGGTCCTGGTGGCGACGACGAACCCGCCGACATAGAGACCGAAGGAGAGGCCGCTTGCCAGCAGTTCCGGTATCGGAAGCGGTCTTCCGCTCTGTGCGCAAGCCCGGTATGCAGGAAGAGCAAGCACTATGATGGTGATGAGGCTTCGATAGCTCAGATAGACCCACACTGGGGTATCGATCCCCCTGATGGTCGCACCGAGAGTGCTCCACAGCAGTGCTGCTGCGGCAGTGAACATGATGCCGGTTATCTTCTGTGATCGCTGTTTACTGCCCATCCCCTGTATCGTGCTCCTTCTATATGCGTTTCTACCGCACAGAGTATAGCGATTTTGACCCTACTGTGCCAGAAGAGAAGCAGCAGAATCAGAGATCTCTAAAAAAGAGCTGCTGGACAGGGGTTTTACGACAACAGTCATTACGCTGCGAAGCTGCAAGAGAGAGAGAGTGTGTGTGTGTGAGTGAGAGTGAGTACATGAAGATGCAGGGCTCTTCAGATGAAGAGCCCTGTCCGTATGAGTGCTACCTGCGGTCCATCCGTTCAAGCACCATGGCTACCGTGCCGCTGAAGGGACCGGGAGATTCCATCTTCAGGCTGCACAGGGCAGCTGCGAACCGTACCGATTCACTGATAGAATGTTCCCGACGCCAGGAGAGATAGGCTGCGAAGGTGGTATCCCCGCGCCCGGTCCTGCCTACACTGCTGCTGTTGGTATACGGAGCACGGTATACCCCTTCCCTGCTGTAGAGCAGCACCTCGGTATGATGGGTGAGCATCACCTCCGTTGCTCCCCAGGAGAAGAGGGTTCTGGCTGCCTCTTCCCGATCGGTACAGCCGGTGAGGATCTCAGCCTCGGCGGCATCGACCTTGAAGAACCTGACGAACTTCAGCAACTCTCTCTTACGGGCCCAGTCACGAAAGAGCAGATCTCCTTCGCCATCCATCGTTCTCAGGACCCCCTGAGCATCAAGAGCTACCGCAGCACGCGATGAGAGCGGTTCGATGAGGTCATCGGGGATCTCCCCGGAGAACAGTCCTGCCAGATGAAAGACCCGCGGTACGGTCTTCGGGATATCATCGAGCGTGAACGGGTCTGCCTGAGAGAGCAGTTCCACATCCCTCCGCTCCTTGTCTTCAGTATAGTAGCGGTTCCTGATCGAGGTCGTCGCCCCCGAGGGGCAGATGACCCACTCAAGCCCCGGGCTCTGCAGTGGTTCGAGCAGAGAAGCATCCTCACTGCTGATCTTCGTGACCGCCATGACCTCGGAACCTGAACGAAGTGCTGCTAAGGAGGACTGGACCACGGCCCCGCCGGTGAGCCGGGTCTCCTCCCCCAGATGATCGATCATGATGTCCTTCGAGACATGACCGATGAGCATGATATCAGGTCTCATTGCCGGCTCCTTCCAACTCGGTGAGCACATGGAGGGAACGGTCTTTGAACGTCAGTCCCACCTTGGTACCCTTCTCATAATGCTTGTGATGCTGGGGATCAGCGATCTCTATCTGGACGGTCTGATCTGTCGCTATCTGCACCTCATAGAGCATCTGTGAACCGAAATAGACCGAATCACGGACTGTCCCCTCTATCAGGTCTGCAGATGGTTCTCCCAGGATGATGGATTCCGGTCGTGCGACCACCAGCACATGGTCGTTCTTGCGAATGCTCTTGTTCCAGCAGGGGGCACTCACATCCTTGCCGTTTATCTTCATAAGCAGCTGCGTATCGGTCACTTTCACGATATCTGCCTCAAGGAAGTTGGCCTTCCCGATGAAGGCGGCTACGAACCGGTTGCAGGGATGGCTGTAGATCTCTGAAGGCGAACCGATCTGCTGGATGATCCCATCCTTCATGATCACGACCTTGTCAGAGAGGGTCATGGCCTCTTCCTGATCATGGGTCACATAGACCGAGGTGATCCCTACCCGCTGCTGCAGTTTTCTGATCTCCAGTCTCGTCGAGACCCGGAGTTTGGCATCAAGGTTCGAAAGTGGCTCATCAAAGAGCAGCACCTTCGGTTCCATCACCAGCGCACGTGCAAGACTCACTCGCTGCTGCTGTCCGCCTGAGAGTTCTCGAGGCTGTCGTTTGGCAAGCCCCTGCAGCCCGATGAGATTCATCATCTCCTCGACCTGGGTGTCTATCGACTCCCTGCTGTCACCGCGGATCTTCAGACCATAGGCGATGTTCTCCGCCACGGTCATGTGGGGGAACAGCGCATAGTTCTGAAACACCATGGCTGTCGGCCGTTTGTTCGGGGGCAGTGCATTCACACTCACCCCGTCGATGAGCACATCCCCGGATGTGGGGGTATGGAACCCCGCGATCATCCTCAATGTGGTGGTCTTCCCGCACCCCGAAGGGCCCAGCAGGGTCACCAGCTCCCCTTCACAGACAGCCAGATCTATATGATCGACCGCTGTGACTTTCGTCTCGCCCTTTCCGAATGATTTGGTCAGGCTTCTCAGTTCTAAGTAGTGTTGGTTCATATATCCTATCCTATTCGATGATCGTGGCGGTATTCATACCTTTTCCCAGCATATCAGTAATACTTTTTATTACTGCCAGCGCTATCAGGACTATGGCGATGAGCAGGATGCTCATCGCTGCAGCCTGTGCATATTGACTGTTATCGACGAACCCCAGCACCGCTACGGTGATCAGGTTCCACTTACCGGAGACGACGAAGATGATGGCACTGATCGCGGTCATCGATCGTACGAAACTGAAGACGAGACCCGAGAAGAAGGCAGGTATGATCATGGGAAGCGTCACATTGCGAAAGGTCATCCCGCTGTCAGCTCCGAGGTCTATGGATGCCTCCTCGATGGAAGGATCGATCTGCTGCAGGGCAGCGACACCGTTCCTGATACCGACGGGCATGTTCCTGAAGACCAGCAGCACGATGATGATCAGTCCCGTCCCGGTCAACGTCACCGGCATGAGGACCGAAGGGGTATTGAAGGCGATGATATAGCCGATACCGACGACCGTACCTGGTACGGCGAAGGTGAGCATGGAAGCGAACTCCAGGGCATTCTTCCCGGGGAACTTCTTGCGAGTGATGATATAGGCTATGAACATCCCCATGATCCCGGTGATGGGGGTCACGATACTCGAGATGATCAGCGAATCGAGGATATAGCCCTTCCCTACCCGCCACATCGTCACATAATTTGCCAGCGTCAGGGTCGAATCCACACCCCACAGTTTCTGGAACGATCCGTAGACCACCATGCCGTAGAACAGCAATACGACTGCCGCGAAGAAGACACACACCGAGTAGACCGGAAGCTTGATGTACCACTCAAGATTCTTTATGGTCGCAGAGGTCGGCTTACCGGTGACCGTCACATAGGACTTCCTGGCAAGCAGGTACTTCTGCAGATAGAAGGCTCCGACGGTAGGCAGGAGCAGCAGGATCGCCAGCGTAGAACCACGGGCAAGATCGTACATCCCGGTGATCTGCAGATAGGCCTGGACCGAGAGGACGGGGAAATCACCTGAGAGGATCATGGGATTGCCGAAGTCTGCGACTGACTGGATGAACACCAGCAGCCAGGCACTGACGATCCCGGGTGTAGCCAGAGGCAGGATGACGGTGCGAAACACCTTGATCCGTGAAGCCCCCAGATCCATACCGGCCTCTTCCAGCGCAGGGTCTATGGCCCTGAGGACCCCTACCAGTGCCAGGAAGGCAGTCGGTGAGTAGGCGATGACTTCGACGATGACCAGTCCCTTGAGACCGTAGATATTCCCGATCGCACCGCTGAACACACCAGATCTGCCGAACAGCAGGATGAAGGCCAGCGATATGACGAACGGAGGGGAGACGATAGGAAATGTCGCGATGAGCCTGAAGATCTCTTTACCCTTCATGGGTGTCCTGGTGATCGCATAGGCGAACATGAACCCGATGAGTGTACCGATCGTCGCGGTGATGATCCCCAGGAGCATGCTGTTGAAGAACGGCTCGATATAGTAGCTGCGACTGAGCACCTCTGCGTAGTTCCTGGCGCTGAAGGCCCCGTCATAGGAGAGGCTGGTCTTGAAGACCTGGAAGATGGGAAAGATGACGAAGACGATCAGCAGGTAGAAGATGATCAGGATCGCGAACAGCAGGCCCGGCTCTCCCAGGAGCTTCCTGATATCATTCGATCTGGTGCTGTTACGCCTGCCGGGTATATGTGTACTCATGAATAAACACCTTTAATTAGCTTGATGGGGGTGCAGCCGCGGGCTCTGCCTGTCGATGTGTCCTGCACATCAGGAACACGCGGCTGCACATGGAATGGGAACGTGATGCAGTTACTTACCCAGTCTGTCTCTCCAGGCCTTTACATTGGCCTCTTTGTTGAGCCCGTGTTTCACGGCATCGTAGTCGATGAGTTCTATGTCGCTGAGTCTGATGGCACCTTCTGCGACGGTCGCAGCGGGGTTCACCGGAAGTCGTGAGTACTTCTGAAAGAGATTCTGAGCCTCTACGGTGAAGGTCCAGTCGATGAAGATCTGAGCCTCTTCTACCTGCTTAGCTCCTTTGATCATGGAGACACCGCCGACTTCGTATCCGGTACCCTCTTTCGGGAAGCTCAGGACAACAGGATATCCCTGATTGATCCCTTTTGCCAGGATATCATGGGAGAACCCGATACCTACAGCGACCTCTCCGAGTCCTGCACGGGCGATACAGGCTGAACCTGATTTGGTATACATGTGCATGTTCTTATCGAACTCTTCCCACCAGTCCAGGGCACCCTCGAGACCGAGCATCTGAATACGGGTCGCCCAGGTGGTGTACGCGGTCCCTGAGGTGTAGGGATAGGCCATCTCGATGTTGCCTTCATAGACCGGATCAAGCAGATCTTCCCATGACTGGGGTGCTTCAAGGCCATGTTCTTCCAGGAATGCGGTGTTGGTCACGAACCCTATGGCTCCAGTGTAGAACCCGTTCCATGAGTAGTCTTCCGCATGGAAGTTCGAAGGCAGGTCGAAGTCAAGATCGGGTTCATAGGACATCAGCAGGTCTTTTGACGCTGCGTTGATGTGAGAGGTGTTCGAACCTCCGAACCAGACGCTCGCCTGAGGGTTCGAGCGTTCTGCTTCGATCCTTGCCAGGACTTCACCGGCACTCATTCGTACCATATCTACTTTGATCCCCGTTGATGCGGTGAACGCATCGATATAGTACTGCGCCTCTTCAGTATCGAAGGCGGTATACACATGCAGGGTCTCATACGCTTTGGCCTGTTCACTCTCCTGTGATCCGGCTGCTGTCACAGCGGTCATAGCCACCAGAGCGATGACTAATACACATAATGCTTTTCTCATAACTAATCCTCCTTAAGATCTACCTCCATGGTAAACCAGTTTTCACAGCCGTCAACGAACAATACGATAGAACGGCAGACAGAAGGGACCCGGATGACAATATGTCGACAAGAGAGGATAATATTCTGTAACAAGCAGCCCATCGGTTGCGATAAGTCATGCTATACTCGTTCCTATGGCACAGCATATCTCGTTGAAGAAGCAGATGCAGCTACGGTTCTCTCTGGTGATCGTGATGATGTTCTTCACCCTCATAGCGTCCCTGACCTTCTATTTCAGCAACGTGCTGCTGCAGAACGCCAAGACCTATAACCAGGGTCTGGTCCATTCGGTGACCGATCAGGTAGACCTGCACCTGATCAGGACCCTGGATCTCATGACCGTCGCAGCTGATAACCCCCTCTTCTCCAACGCATCCGAACGTGCGAAGGCTGACTATGCCTGGAGAGCCATGGATTTCCTGCAGCAGCTGATCCTCGACCATCCTGAGATCCAGGATGTGATCCTCCTGAACAAAGCAGGATATGCGGTGATCGGGACGGGCAAACCGATCGATCAGTACTACAACTTCTATCAGCAGCCGTGGGTCTATGAGCGGCAGGAGCTGGAGCAGAGAGCCTATTTTCTCGATCCCCATCCCGAGAACTACTATCTGTTCGAAGGCGGCGACCGGGAGGTGTTCTCGATCCTCTACCCGCTGCCTGACATCGTCGGCAGCATCATCCTGCCCAATGCCGCCGCGCTGCTGTGCAACATAAACACCATAGAGCTCGAGAGGACCATAGCCGATCTGCTGCCCCTCCAGAACAGCAGGATCGATATCATCGACACCCTCGATCACTCCTTCTTCCAGGAACTCCCCCCGAGCTCCGCATCAGGTGACTTCTCCCTGTTCACCAGGACGCCCATCATCATCGAGTCACTCTCGAGTCTCACCCGCTGGCGCATCCTGGCATCGGTCCCGAGCGGGGAGGTCCTGAAGAACATACCGGTCCTCCTGCTGCTCTCCCTGCTGGCTCTTCTGTGTGCCGTGTTCATCACCCTGTTCACTGCCTCCAGGATCTCGAGAAACATCTCGAAGCCGGTGGAGGCGATGGCTGAGGGGATGAAGCAGATCGGCGCCGGCGACTATACGATAGAACTCCATGATCCGGAAGCGACCGCAGAGATCGCCCAGCTGGGAGCAGACATCGATCAGATGATCAGGCAGATCACCTATTGCCAGCAGCAGTTCACCAATGCCCAGCTGTTCGCCCTGCAGGAGCAGATCAATCCCCACTTCCTGTTCAATACCCTGCAGGCTATCCAGTCTCTTACGGTGACCAACGAGCAGAAGGGGATCAGACAGATCACCTCCCTGCTCGGGGAGATCCTGCGCTACAGCATGTATGATCCCTGGAAGCTGGTCCCGCTCTCCGATGAGTTCTCCTTCGTAGAACGGTACCTGCAGATCCAGCTCATCCGCTTCCCCGGTCTCTTCACCTACACCATCACCTGTCCGAGTGTGTGCACAGAGATCAGCATCATGAAGCTGCTGATCCAGCCGGTGGTGGAGAATGCGATCGTCCATGGCTTCTCACAGAGAGATCGGGAGTACCATCTGGAGATCTCGGTGACCAGAGAGGGCTCAGGCGCCCGGATCCGCATCACTGATACTGGCTGCGGTATCGCTGATGCGAAGCTTGCTGCGATCAACCGGAGGCTGCAGGATGCGCAGCACCCGGTCTATGAGGCAGCCATAGGCCTCGACAATGTCAATGAACGTATCCACCTGAAGTTCGGTACGACTTTCGGGGTGCAGCTCGAATCGGTAGCACACCACCATACCACCGTCACCCTGTTCGTACCTGCAGCAGTATCGCTGCGCGATCTCATACAAGAACCATGGAGCACCTGATGAAGATCCTGTTCGTTGATGATGAACCACTCACCCGAACCTATCTCAGGCAGATCATAGACTGGGAAGAGCTCGGCATGACCGTCACAGGAGAGGCCGGGAACGGGAAGGAGGCCCTTCAGCTGCTGGCTGAAGAGCCGTACGATATCATGATCACCGACATCAGGATGCCGGTGATCGATGGGATCGAACTGATACGGGCTATCCGTGAGACGTCGCAGGAGATGAAGATCATCGTGCTGAGCGCTTACAGTGACTTCGAATATGCACGGACGGTCTTCAGTCATGGGATCACCGGCTACCTCATCAAGCCCATCAATGAGGAGAAACTGCTCGCTCTCGTCCAGAAGGCTCAGCAGGAGCTCCAGTGCTCGATCGAAGAGGCTCAGAGGTCACACTTCACCCAGACCCTGGCAGCAGAGACACTTCTGTGGGAGCAGATCACCAAACCGAACACCGATGAGCTGTTCTTCAGGAAGTTCGGATCGCTCCAGTCAAAGCCTGATCTCTCACGCTACCAGCTGGTCTCTCTAACCTTCACACGCAGTGATCTCACACGAGGTGATGTGGTAGCGGCTCTGCATGAGGCATCCCCGCTGTTCGAAGACTACGGGCGCTTCATCATCCGGGCAGACCGGAGGGTCTGGCTGATGATCCTGGAACAGGAGATCGGCTCTCAGGAGGTACGGCTTGCCGAAGGACTCCTGCACAGCCGTATCGACCCTGATGCCTTCATCCTGGTCAGCGGGACCCACTCCTCTCCCTCGACCCTGTCGGAGGCCTATCGAGAACTGAACTACCTCACAGCCCTCAGGTTCTATGCGAACAGGACCCACTATGTGTTCTACCGCAGACGGAAGCAGCCGGTCCCGAATGAACCGTCGTTCACCATCTACGATGCCGTGAACAGATCGATCCTGCTGCTTCAGTCGAGAGCTCTCAGGGACATCGATGCCTATATGGATGAGCTTGATGAGATGACCCAGCAGCTGTACGGGGACCAGGTCGAAGAGTACAGGAACTACTGGACCATGTTCGCACTGCTCATACGCACCAGGATCGAGCAGAGCGATGCGCTCATCCATCTGCCGAGAGTACTCAAGGAGTTCGAACATACCACCTTCCAGGATGCAGAGAGTTCAGAGCAGATACTCCTCTTTCTCAAGCGCTGCTTCGCAGAAGTCCTGAAGACCTCGGTAGTGGTTCCCGACAACCAGTCTACCCCCATCGTGCAGATGATCAAGGAGTATATCCAGAAGAACTACCAGCAGAAGGTCTCTCTGGATTCCATCGCAGAGGCTCACGAGCTGAGCAAGAACTATGTCTGCAGGGTCTTTCATGATGCCACAGGGGTCCCCCTGTGGGACTACCTCACCATGGTACGGATCGAACATGCCAAACAGATGCTCAGCAGCAGTGCAAAGACCACCGGGGAGATCGCACAGCTGGTCGGCTATGAGAACCAGGGCTATTTCTCCAGCGTGTTCAAGAAGAAGACCGGGATCTCTCCCAAGAAGTTCAGGAAGGATGCCGGCGCATCAAGACTCTGCCTCTGAAGCCATCGCAGAAGAGTGTACAGGGAAGTCTGAGCTGGTGATCACTGTGCTGCATGACAAACACCGGCCTTCGGGGACTCTACCCTCCCTTAATTCAGCATGACATCGGTATAGTTCATGAGAGGGGAGTCAGAGATGTCCCAGGGGGCCCGTACCACCCTGATCCCATGGGACGGACAGGAGATACGGGGCAGCGATGCATGAATGAAGCAGCGGTACTGCAGCAGATCATGATATCTCCAGATCTGCTCATCCAGCACTTCGACACATGGGCATGCCATCTGGTCACAGCCCTCTTCCGGACAGGGGAACAGGGCCCCTTCTTTCCAGCTGAGGTATATATGCATCTCCATCCTACCGGTCTGTTCGTTATGCTTCATCTCTGATCTTGCTATGTGCCAGGGATCCGGCAGCCCCAGGGCAGCAGTCAACAGCATCTGGTCATCCATCATGTCCTCCTTAGAGCCTCTATACTATCGCATGTGATGAGTTCTGGTACAGTCCTTATTGTGTATCTCCAGCAAGCCTGCACGTCGAATAGCATAAACACTGCTGTATGGATCGGTAAGCCGAAGAGAGAAGTCCGTTAGGGCACCCGAAACAGCTGCTAGTAGTAGAGGACTCGATCCTTGAAGGCATCGATGAACGCCTTGTACGGGAGCTCTTCGGGGATGACCAGCTGGTGGTCTCTGCGCTCCCACAGATCCGAGTATACCTGCACTTCCGATCCCCGGGGGTAGGTGCTGTGATCCACGGCTGTGACGAACAGCTGCTCTTCCATGATCTGCCGCGCTGCAGGGGTAGTAAGGAATCGGAGGAACTCGGCAGCATCGCTGGCGTTCGGGGCATTGGTCGGCACTGCGACCCCGAAGACCTGGGTCACTGCACCGAATTCAGGGGTATACATCGCGATCTGAGAGCCCGCCTGCTCCTGCGTCAGCAGCTGCAGGACCTGGTGTTCATAGGCCGGAGTCATATACAGACGTCCTGAGAGCAGCAGGCGAATCGAATCATGATCGGAACTGGTGTAGATCATCTGCTCCTCGTGCTGCCGGAACCAGGACCCGACCGCTGCGAGGGTCCTGCTCTCGGGCAGTTCCTGCTGCGGCAGGGAGGGTTCTGCCTCCATCCTGATCGCATGATAGACCGAATAGATGAAACCGGCGCCTGCATCGCCGCCTACCGCGGTGAAGCCGAAACGTCCGGGATGATCGGAAAGCCATCGATCGAACTCCTGCCAGCTGACCGGAGGATCCTTCACCACTTCGGTATCATAGAGCATGCCCGATGAGCTTCGGTAGAGCGGGATGAACCCTGACTGGAAGCTCGTATCCTGCAGATCATACCACTCGGTGAGAGGGTCTGCTGCAGATGGGATGATCCCTGAACGTTCCAGCTGATACCTCTGATACGAATCGTTCACCAGCAGACAGTCGATGGTACCGGTTGGTTCAGGCTGTTCCTGCATGGCGGTACGCAGATAGGAATCTGCCTGTGTCACCACGATACGGACGTGGACACCGTACTCCTGTTCGAAGAGCCTTCCCATGTATCGGATGAAGTGGTCATCAGTCCAGGTATAGAAGACGATCTGCCTGGGCTCCTCCTGCGAGGTCTCCGGCCTGCCGGTGCAGGAGGTCACAAGACACAGGAGTACCAGCAGCAGGATCAGTATCCGCTGCCGGGCTTGTAAGCTGTTCATACTGCTATCATGGGCGTCTTTCATCACAACCTATCATACTCTGTCTGAAGCAGAACCACCAGAACCTTCTTGTACATTTCAGAGGCGGTCTTTCATCTCCTCCCAGGTCCTGTTCAACAGCTCGACAGAAGATCTCAGCCCTTCTGCGGTCTTGATCTCCAGACAGACGGGGAAAGCCCAGTGATCACGGTACATGACTTCAAGCAGTCCCCTCAGATCCAGGATGCCGGTCCCCAGCGCGTTATGGCTGTCGAACAGTCCGTCATTATCGTGCAGGTGTGCCATACGCACCTGCTGCTGTCCCAGATCCCCGATGAGATGGGAGGGTCTCCTGCTGAAGTAGAGGGCATGACCGAAATCGACCGTGAACGCAAGATCTTCAGCGACCTGCGACCTGATGTGCCGCATCTCCCCATGGTAGATGGCATGCTTGAGCATATGGCGTTCATAGGCGTTGCCGTTCTCAAGGCAGACAGTCACCCCGATACCTCTGGCATACTCGGTGAGCTCCTGAAAACTCTCTATGTTGGCTTTGACCGAATCCGCCCAGGCTGTATCGGTATAATCGCATGATCGCATGTCCCCGCCGTGGACGGTCGCCTGATTCGCACCGACTTCGAGGGCATAGTCGAAGGAGCGGGCGATACGCCGGACCGACTCTTCCCGGGTCCTGCGATCAAGCGATGCCAGATTGATCTGTTCGAACGGTGAGTGGATCGAGATGCCCATACCCGATTGCTCCAATCGCCGGCGGATCTCCCCGAAATCTCGTGATCTTCCCCGTTTGATGAGCTCCTCACCGTACTTGAATTCGACCCAGCGAAGACCAAGCTCAGCTGAAGTATCGATGAAATCCGGCAGGTCACCGGTGAACTCATAATAGCAGACGGCTCCGAAGACTGGACTGTAGATCATATCCTGCTCCCTTGATCAGTTTCACACCCTGGAGGTGTTCCCTATCATATATACCGGAAGTCCCTGGAAATCTACCTGCAGATCCTCACGATCGGCAGGTTTCTCACTTGAACGTCCTGATGGGGTCAATATGTGAGAAAAACAGGATACTATCAGAGAAATCTGCAAGGTTGATGCTGAGATGGGCTGGGGTCTGAGGGTGCTAGATCTTCGCGCTCAGCAGCTCGATGATCCGGCTGACAGAGAGCGCTCTGCCTGAACTGATACGATCCCCGTCAATGATCAGTGCAGGGATCATCATGACTCCCAGATCGAGGATCGCCTCGATATCAGAGATGTGCTCGACGGTGACATCGAGACCGAGCTCTTCGATGGCCTGTTCGAGATTCTTCTGCAGGACGGTACAGGTGGGACAGCCGGTCCCCAGCAGTTGGATGGTCATGAAGCTCCCCCTCATTCGGATCCAGTTTCGATTCGTTTCCAGGCAGTAGCACCGCAGCAACTCCTGCTCTGAGGCACAAGCTGCTCCCCGCCTGTCTTAGAAGATATCTTCCAGAGCCCCGAGCCCTCCGGGGTTCTCGGGGTTCCATCCATGCAGTTCTCTTCTGACCAGCTGCTCAGGGATATCCGAGAGGAAATAGTGTTCCCCTTTCGCAGGAGAGCTGCTGACCCAGAAGGCATTGCGATGGAAGGAGGAGCGGGTGATGATCAGCTCGTTCTGTGCCCGGGTGAGTGCCACATAGAGGACCCTTCGTTCTTCCTCCTCCGCTTCGAGATCTCCCAGACTCCGGTGGTGCGGATAGTTCGCCTGATTCGCTCCTGCCACGAAGCAGACGGGCGCCTCGGTCCCCTTGGCGCTGTGTACGGTGATCAGGGTCACCGCATCATCGGTGGAGTTCTTGAGGATCTCGGTATCATTGAGCGGTTCGAGGGTGAAGTCATCGATGAACTCTTCGGTGCTGGTATAGTTCTCTGCGACCCTGATCAGCAGCTCCAGATCCTTGCTCCGCTGCTGCCAGTTGTCGTACCGCTCCTTGAGCACTGGAGCCAGGTGCCTGATCACGGCAGTGACGCACTTCTTGGGCACCGGGAACTGATCGATCGTCGCCTGATAGGCATCGATGGCCTTATGGTGCTCAGCAAGCAGCTTCGTCAGATCACCCAACAGCTGCTGACCCGTATCCCCGGTAAGGCCCTGGAGGATCTTCTGTGCAGTCTTCTCCCCTATCCTCGGCCACAGCTGCAGATACCGCATCCAGGCAAGATCATCCCGTTCGTTCCTCACGATACGCAGCAGCGCCATGACGTCTCTCACATGTGATGATCTGGTCAGCACCGTCCCCCCGATGAACCGGTAGGGGATCGCACGCCTGATCAGTTCCGCTTCCAGATGCTTCGCATCATAGCCGGTCCGGTAGAGGATCATCATATCCTTCAGAGCCATACCCTGCTCATCACGCTGCTGGATCTCATCGGCGATCCAGCTCGCCTCCTCCCCTGCACTCTCGAAATCTTCTACTCTCGGAAGGTACCCGCAGGTACCGCGTACTGCGGTGAGTTCCTTGTCATAGTCATAGGAGGAGCCGCTGAGCAGCCAGTTCGAAAGATCGAGGATCTCCTGGTAACTGCGGTAGTTGAGGCTGAGAGTGATGGTGGTACTGGAACCGAAGAGCTGTTCGAACTGATAGATGTGCTGGAACTCGGCTCCCCGGAACCGGTAGATCGACTGGGCAGGATCCCCTACACAGAACAGCCGTACCCGCTCTGCTGCGAAGTGCCGAAGGATCGAGAACTGTATGGGATTGGTATCCTGCATCTCATCGACGAGGACCTCATCGAAGAGGGTACAGACTGCCCGGCGAAGCGGCGGCTTCTGCTCGAGGGTATCCGAGAAGAGCTGCAGCAGGTCATCATAATCAAGATAGCCCCGCTCCTGCTTCGCGGCCTGGTACTGGTCGAACAGGGTACAGCAGCTCTCGAGGTCCTCGGGTTCCAGGTCTGTGGTATGCATGAGGTACTCACGCGGCTGCCGGCAGGTGTTCCTGCTGTAGGAGTAGTAGGAGAGCAGCTGCTTGCTCTTGGGCAGGCCGCGCCTGGCTCTCCGTTCGGTCTTCACCAGCTGCTTCCTGAGCATCACCATCAGGGAGTTCTGGTCATCAGCATCGATGATGCTCAGGCCTGTGAGCCCGAAACTCTTCGGAAGCTGAGTCATCACTTTCAGACAGAAGGCATGGAAGGTCCCGGCCTGCAGCTGGGAAGCTCCCATACCTATCTCCGCTTTGAGTCTGAGCTTGAGTTCCCGGGCAGCCCGGTTGGTGAAGGTCATGATCAGGATGCGTGAGACATCGGTACCCGAGGAGCACAGCTGTGCAGCCCGTGAGATGATGGTGCGCGTCTTCCCGCACCCCGCCCCTGCTGTCACCAGGATGTTCAGTGCCTCTCCCTGATAGTTCACCGCCTGCTTCTGCTGTTCGTTCAGTTCCATATGACACCCCATCGGATCGTTAAGCTGATCATACGAGCATGATCGCAAGGGATACCGCGTATGATGCGGTATCTCATATTGTTCTCCACATGGGGCGAAATGTCAATGACAGCCTGCTGCTGTCGAATGGGTCAGCATGCGCTACTTCAGCAGTGCATGGAGCCGGTCATAGAGCTGCTCCTGATCTTCCGGGTCCTGACAGTAGGTCACTGCGATCACCTTCATATGATCATTGATCAGATCACTGAAGTAGGGATAGACACTCTCACTGTCGCCGACGCATCGGGCATTCACGATGATCCCGGAATCCCTGAAGATCTGCTCGAAGGCCTTGGGATCGTTGGGATCAGGATCCGTCTCCGGAGAGAAGGCCCCATCGACCATGATGGTATTCCTGAAACTCTTCACCATGGGTGCTTTGTGAGACCAGCTGCCGCAGGAGTGGAAGACCACCCCGCCGAACTCATCACCGAGATGTTCATGGGAGCGCTGGAAGAACTCACGGTAGTGGTCATCAGAGAACATGATCACGTTATCGGTACTCTCCCCTGCTCCGCTGAAGACCCTGCTGCTGGCGAACCCGTGTCCCGGCTGTACCAGGGCATCACCGATCAGATCCCTCTGGATCTTCAGGAACTCGATCAGCAGCTCGTTCACCAGTTCGACTGCCTGCTTCACCCCGTCCGGGTCATCGAAGATATCGATGCACAGATCACTCATGGGAAGCAGATAGGAGAGCATGTTAGCCGGTGACTGGATGTCGCAGTAGGAGAGCGGGAGCTCTCCTCTGGTCTTATCGAGAAAGTATTCGATCCGCTCGAGGATGATCCTGCCGATCGGGCTTTGGTGCAGGGGCACCACCTCCGAGGCAAGCAGCTGTCGTGCCGATGAGAACATCGGCTCCACTGCCGGGGCCTGCCCCTCCTTCCAGAGGTACTCCCCGCCGAAGGCAGATGCGATATAGCCGATACCATACCAGGGTTCGAGGAAGTTGGGTACATCCGCCTTGTAGGAGAGACTCTTCTTCAGAACCCCGAGCTGCAGAGCAAGGGACTCCTGATGCTCTTTTGACTTATGGTAGTAGACCCCGTCGCCCCTCATGCGGCGGTAGACGAGCAGGCCGCTCTCTGCTTCTAGGAACTCCCTGCTGCGTACCAGCAGTTCCTGTTCATAGGCACGGTATTCCTGTCGATCGAACAGCTCAGGGGCTATGGCTGCTGCCTGTGTATACTGAGAGTCTCTCAATGTGATATCAAAGGTACTGGACATGGTATCTGATTCCTCCTTATGGTCTGTTCTGCGGAGAAGAGATGAACTTCACGGCATTGCGGTAGGAGATGTCTTGTACCATCGAGCCGAGAAGCGGCAGATCCTTCGGGTATTCCCCCCGCTCCACGAACTCTCCGAGTAAGCTGCAGAGGATCCTTCTGAAATACTCATGACGTGCATAGGAGAGAAAACTCCTGCTGTCAGTGAGCATGCCGACGAACCGCGGCAATACTCCGAGATTTGCAAAACTCCTGAGCTGGGCGGTCATCCCATCGATGTGATCATTGAACCACCAGGCACAGCCGAGCTGTACCCGGGTGCCGTAGGACCCGCCGGGGAAGTTCCCCATCATGGAACCAAGGGTATCGAGGTCCTTTGGATTCAGGGAGTAGAGGATGGTCTTGGGCAGTCCGGTGGTATGCACATGGTCGAGGAAACCTGAAACAGCCGCAGCGAGGGACTGATCCCCGATCGAATCGAACCCGGTATCGGGACCGAGCTGCTCATGCATCAGGGTATTGTTCGCCCGCATGGCACTCATATGCAGCTGCATGGTCCATTCCCGCTGGTAGTAGCATGAGGCAAGGAAACTGAGGGTATGACTTATGAAGGCCGTCTCCTCTGATGCACTGATCTGCTCTCCCTTCATGACTTGTGCGAAGACCTGCTGTGCAGCCTCCCGTTCTGTGACGCAGAAGCCCATCTGATCGAGTCCGTGATCTGCGATCACGCAGCCGTGGCTGGCAAAATAGTCTATCCTCATCTCCAGCGCATCGAGGTAGCCCTCGTAATCGGTGACCTCCCTGCCGGTGATCGCCCCGAGACGCTCTACCCACGAGCGAAATCCCGCTCTGGTGATCTGTACCCCTTTGTCAGGGCGGAAGGTGGGCAGGACTTTGCATTCACAGTTCGGGTCCTCTGCGATCTGCCGATGGTACTCGAGGGTATCGAGAGGATCATCTGTCGAACACAGTGCAGTGACATGTGATGTGCTGATCATCTTCCTGACACTCAGACCATCCTGCAGGACCCGGGAGGTCCTCTGCCAGATCTCTCCGGCACTCTGAGCACTCAGGGGAGTGTCGATGCCGAAGTAGTTCTTCAGCTCCAGATGACTCCAGTGATAGAGCGGATTGCCGATCAGATAGGGCATCATCCGGGCATAGGCCTCGAACTTCTCATAGTCACTCGCATCTCCGGTGATCAACCGTTCATCGATCCCGAAGAGCCTCATCGCCCGCCACTTGTAGTGATCCCCGTAGAGCCACACCTGGGTGATGTTCTCATAGCTGTGATCCTCTGCGATCTCCTGCACGTCTATATGGCAGTGGTAGTCATAGATCGGCATCTTCGCCGCATACTCATGGTACAGCACCCGTGCGGTGTCTGTATGCAGCAGGAAATCATCGTCCATGAATGTTCTCATCTGTGTATACTCCTTACAGCTCATAGGCTGCCTGGGACTGTGCGCCTGCGAGCATGGCCTTCATGTTCTCAAGCGGTGTGCCCAGTTCGATATAGTCCGATGCCGCGAAGATATAGCGGCCGCCCTCCTTTCCGGTCCTCACGATCGATGCCGCTGCCTCATAGATAGCCTCAGGACTCCCCGATTTGAGGAAGTTGACCTGATCGAAGGTCCCGCAGAGTACGATCGGGGTATCGGAAAAGAGCTCCTTGGCTTCTGATAGGAGGGTATCACCCTCTGGCGGGGCGGCAAGGGTCTCATAGATAGTGATCCCCAGATCTCGGTAACAGGGCAGCAGAGCTGCTGCACTGCCGCAGTTATGGTAGAGCACCGGCTTCCCGGCATCGATGAGGGGCTGGTAGGCCCGTTTCTCGTAGGGAAGGATATAATCAAGAAAATGCTGCTCTCTCAGCAGGCCCCCGTTCGCCATGTTCCCCTGCATGCCGGCCACATCGTACTCGCTGAGGGCGAAGCACTCAGCATCGAAGGCGAGGATATCGGAGAACATGGTCATGTAGGCATCGAAGAAGTCATGATCGATCATGGCATCGGTGATCATCTGCTGCATGCTGATGAACTCACAGGCAAGGTTGAACACCCCTCCGCAGGTCCACGGGGCGTTGATGCCCCGCTCTCCGATGTGTGAGCGGGCGAACTTCCCCCGCTCACAGATCGTCTGGCGATGGGCATCGTCCCCCTTGGGAAGGTAGTGCAGGAAGATCTCCAGGTCCTCATGGCTGGTGATCATGAACTGTGTCGCAGCATAATGGATCCCTGCCTGGATCTGTTTCTGAACCGGAGCCCCGTCCACTTTCGTGAAGGTCTTCTTCGGGGTGGTCACCGTCGTGATCTTGTAATGCATCCCGTCCCGGGCCACCTGCTGCTCACCGACCTCCCAGTCGGGATAGCTTTTTTCAAGAAAATAGGGTCTGGTGCTGCTGTTCTCCTTGGTGATCAGATCGAACCCCAACTCATCAGCGCAGCGGCAGGCATCGATGAGCCGGTCGGTATCACCACGGTGGAAGTAGTCTGAGAGGAACTCCTGCTGGAGGAAGGGTGCGACCGGTACCCGGTCGGGGATCTCCCCGGAGAGCACTGTGAGCAGGCGTTCTCTTGGACTCATCATGCTGTTCACAGGGCACCTCCCCCCTGCTCCTGCAGATAGTGCCTCAGGGTAGAGCGGATCGCCCCCTTGCCTGCAGTGAGTTCGGTGAACATCCCCTCCACCTTCTGCCCGAGCTGGACACTGTAGAGGTCGACACCGAAGTAATCCGGGTTAGACAGCAGCGGCTGCAGCTGATCGACAAGCGAAACCCCGGATCCGAGGCTGATCCCCTTCACATGGGCCTGCAGCTCTTCGAGGTTGGGGTCAGCACTGATCTCGAAGGGTTCACCCTGATCATCGACTCCCATGAGATACCGCAGCCAGCCTGCAAAGAACAGCGGTATGAAGGTCAGGAACGAGAGATCCTCATGACCTGCTGACTTATAGGCTCTGAGGGTCTGGCCGAACCGGATCGGGATCTTCTTCGAGGTATCGGTCGCGATACGAGAAGGGGTATCGGGAACGAACGGATTGGGGAACCGAACCTCTATGGTCTCTTTGATGAACTGCTGTGCACTGATGATCCCCGGATCGACTACCACCGGCATACCCTCATCATAGCCCAGCCGTTCGATGAATTGTTTGAGCATCGGGTCCTGCATCTCATCGGAGATCGAAGAGAACCCGAGCAGGCAGCCATAGATCGCAAGGACGGTATGCAGCGGGTTGAGGCAGGTACAGACCTTCATCTTCTCGATGCGGTCTATGGTCTGCCTGTCTCCAAAGAGGACGCCAACCTCTTCAAGAGGCGGCCTGCCGTTGGGGAACCGGTCTTCGATCGCCATATACTCGGACTCCTCAGCATTGACGAACGGCGCGATGAAGGTGTTCTTCTGCGTATGGATGCTCTTCATCCCTTCGATGCCGGCTCTTTCAAGCAGCTGTTCGACGACCGGTGACGGTCTGGGGGTGATCTTATCGATCATGCTCCAGCAGAAGGAGATGCGTATCTCATCTGAGAGGTACTCCCTGAAACCCTCATCGTAATACCCTTCTTCAGTCCTGGTCTGACAGAAGGTCATCACTGCCTCTTTGAGCAGGCTGCCGTTATGGCTGCAGTTATCGAGACTCACCAGAGCCAGAGGGAGAGCCCCTGCACGGTATCGTTCATAGAGCAGCTCGGTAAGCAGACCGATGGTCGTCTGCGCTCTTCCTTCACTCCTCATCAAGTCTGCTTTGATCCAGGGTAGGATCGTACCGGAACTGTCTGTGATCGCATAGCCCTTCTCGGTGATCGTCAGACTCACCAGCTGCAGACTCCCTGATGTGAAGATCTCTCTGAGCCGATCATACCCGCTTGAGGGTATGATGCTCTCAGTGACACTTGCCACCACCTCCTGCACCGCCTCTCCGCTGCTTTTGAGGGTCACAGCGATCGAGAGATCATCAACAGGACGGTAGACCTGCTCGATGATCTGCTCATCGAAGGCTTCACAGACGATGATGCCTGTATCGGTCAGCCCCCGTTCGAGCATACGCTGCGCCAGGACGGCGATATAGGCTCTGAATATATTCCCTGCACCGAAATGGAGCCAGCTGGGATTCTCTGCGGTCTGTCTCCTGACAGCTTTCACATCGAACGCAGGCAGTCTGCAGCCCGATCCTTCCCATCTCCTGTCTTCCAGTATGCTTGTCGTATCCAATCTCATCGGTCACTCCTTATCATGGTCGAGTAGAGACAGCAGATCCCTGCCGCTCTGTGTATCGAGGAACAGCCGGGTCCGGCCGGTAGTCTGCAGGATACTTGCCGGGCAGGAAGTCGAGACCTCCCCGGTGACCGCACGGGTCACCGCCTCCCGTTTGGCTTCAGAAGGGACGACGCAGAACTGATGGGGTACACGAAGCAAGGCCCTGATCGTCAGGGTTAGGGCCTGTTCGGGCACCTGCTCGATCGATGGGAAACAACCGTCATGTACCTGCTGCATCCGGCACTCCCGATCGAGAGTGACCGGCTTGATGAGTACCTGTTCATCGAAGGAGGCAGTATGAGGGTCATTGAAGGCAATATGGCCATTCTCCCCGATCCCCATCAGCACGATGTCTGCAGGATACCGCTGCAGCAATGCAGCATAGGCCTGGCAGTCCTGCTCCTGTTCCCCGGTCAGGTAGTAGATCTTCCTGAAGCTGCACCTGCTGAAGATGTGCTCATCGAGGAACGAGGAGAACCGCTGCGGGGCAGCTGCATCCAGACCGATGTACTCATCCATCATGAAGGCATTGACACGATCCCATGCGATGCTCCTGTTAGCCGCCAGTGCACTGAGCAGTTCCTGCTGGGAGGGTGCTGCTGCGAAGATCATGTTGACCTCCTCTTTCTGCTCCAGCAGTTCTGACAGACAGGCTGCTACCGCCTGTGCCGCAGCGGCTCCCATCTCCTGTCTGCTCTCATACACAAGAACCTGTATGCCGTTGTGGGTATACTCTCTCTTGCTCATGTGTGCTCTCCCTTTCTGTGTGATTCAGTATTTCCCCTTGAAGGAGGTGATACTCGTATCGTCGAAGGACGCTACAGATTCGGTCTTGGTGAAGAACCGCATCACCCGCTCGAGCAGCCCCTCCTGCCGGTAGAAGGGATCATCTTCGCTGAGAGGCAGTGACACCGGGGCATGCTCGGTCGCCGATCGGTAGATCGCCATGATCAACTCGATGGCTGCTCGGCCGCTGTAGCCGTCAGAGAGGACGTCGGTCCCCTCTTCGATGGCCTTGAGCAGGTTCGCGATCTGTCCGCTGTGATGCTCATGGCGCAGTTCAGGTATCCTGTCATACGCTGCAAGGAGCTCTTCTTGAGCCTGCTCATCTGCAACAGGAAACCCGTTCGGGCGTTCGGTACTCACCGAGGCCTCGAAGGGGATGCGTATCCCGGCCTTCTCAAGCTGGAAATCGAGCATCTGCTGTTCGCCGTGGTGCAGCAGTGAGCAGGTGAGCTGGGCCAAAGAACCATCTGCATACCTGAGGATCGAGAGGGAGATGTCCTCCTCTTCCGAATTGGTATGGGCAAGATTGGACATGAGGGAGGTGACTTCTACCGGCATCCCTTTTGCCCACAGCAGCAGATCGATGTGATGAACGGCATGGTTCATCGTACAGCCGCCGCCTTCCTGTTCCCACAGCCCGCGCCAGGCCAGGGTATAGTATGCAGGGCCTCTCCACCAGAAGGAGTTCACCTGAGCGAAGAGGATCCTGCCGTATCGCCCGCTGTGGATCAAGGCCATGGTGCGATTGATCGATGAGATGAATCTGCTCTGAGCTACCACAGAAAGCACCTTCTTGTGTGCCTGAGCCGCGGCTATGATCAGATCACACTCGGCCAGTGATCGTGCCATCGGTTTTTCCAGCAGTACATGGGCATCTGCTGCAAAGCTCTCCTGTGCGATGCGACAGTGACTCTCAGGCGGGGTACAGATACAGACGAGGTCTACCTCTCCGAGCCCCTCCCGATAGTCACTCACCGCACGGGCACCGAGCTCATAGGTCTCGATCAGCTTCCGTGCCCGCTCAGGATGCCGGTTCGCCACTACGGTGATCCGTGCCTGTTCAGGGAATTCGAGCAGTCCCTCGATGTGTGCAGGGGCTATACCCCCTGCACCGACGATCATCACACGCAGCTGCATCACTGCCCCCGGGACTTCTGTTTCTCGATCGCCTCCATCAGGCCGAGAAGGTACTGAGAGCCCAGAGCCCGATCATAGAGCCCGTACCCCGGCATGGCGACCTCGCCCCAGATGGCACGTCCGTGATCCGGCCTGACCGGACCTTCGAACCCGATATCATCGAAGGCCTTGATGATCTCGTACATATCGAGGGATCCGTCACTCGAGAGGTGTGCTGATTCCTGGAAGACCCCGGGCTTCACATGCTCGGTGTTCCGCACATGGGCAAAATGGATCCGCCCCTCAAGCGATCTGATGATCTGCGGGATGTCATTATCGGGACTGCTGCTCAGAGAGCCGGTACAGAGGGTGACACCGTTATAGGGGCTCGGGACCGCCTGCATGATCGCCTGCAGGTCCTGCTGCCCTTTGACGATCCTCGGCAGGCCGAAGACACTCCAGACCGGATCATCGATGTGGAGAGCCATCTTTACCCCGTATCGTTCACAGGTCGGCATGATCGCCTTGAGGAAGTAGACCAGGTTATCAAAGAGGGAGGCATGATCCACCTCCCGGTACATCTCGAAGAGATCCCGGATGCGGGTGAGCCGTTCAGGCTCCCAGCCTGGCATCACATAGCCGTTGGTATCACTCTCGAGATTGGCGAACATATCTTCAGGGTTGATTTTGTCCACCTTGTCCTGATCATAGGCAAGGACGGTCGAATTGTCAGGTCGGCGCTTGGCCAGCTCGGAGCGGGTCCAGTCGAAGACGCTCATGAAGTTGTAACAGACCAGATCTATCCCCTCTGCCGAGAGGTTCTTCAGGGTCTCGATATAGCGCTCGATATCCTGATCACGCTGCGGTGCACCGACTTTGATCTCATCAGAGACATTGACACTCTCGATCCCGTAGATCGAAAGCCCTGACTGCTGGACATCTTGCTTGAGTGCTCTGATCTCATCCTTCTGCCACAGCTGTCCTGCCTGTTTCCCGTAGAGGGTGGTGATCACACCCTCTACTCCGGGAATCTGTCGTATCTGTTCAAGAGTGACTGAGTCATACTCTTTCCCATACCATCGTAAACTCATTTTCATCATGAGAGAATCTCCTTAGTGCGTATTAACTGTAAATCAGATTGGGCAGGAACATCACAAGATCCGGCAGGAAGATCAGGAGGATGACCAGCAGCACCACAGCACCGTAGAACGGCAGGGTCTCTCTGACATACTCCTGCAGCGGGACATCGAGGATCTGACACACCACGTAGAGGGCTGTGCCGACCGGTGGGGTCATGACTCCCATGGTGACGATAGTCATCATGAGGATACCGAAGTGCACCGGATCGATGCCCATGTTCTTGATGACCGGGAGAAAGATGGGCGTAAGCAGCAGGATACTCACGTTACTGTCGATGAACATACCTGCCACGAAGAGGAACAGGACGATGATCACCAGCATCAACTGCGGGTTGGTCGTGATGGAAACAAGCATGGTACCGATCATCCCGGGTACGTTCTCGAGCGAGAGGGCATACCCGAATATACCTGAGAGGGCGATGATCAGGATGATCGCCCCGTTGTCGATGACCGAATCCTTCAGAGCGGCAACAAACTTCTCCCAGGTCAGCTCCTTATAGACGAACCGTCCGATGATCAGTGCATAGACGACAGCGAAGGCTCCTGCCTCCGAAGGGGTGAACAGGCCGAACCTGATACCTACGATCAGGATCACCGGAAACATGAGTGCCCAGATGGAATCTTTCATATCTGCCATGATCTCGCCAAAGGTCGGTGCCGGGATACTGGCATCGGGAGTCTCATAGCCTCTTCGCTTGGAGGTGAACCGGACGGTCAGCATGAGGGCTCCCATCATCATGATCCCGGGGATGATCCCGGCGATGAAGAGCTTCCCGATGGAGACCTCACCGACGAACCCGAAGAGGATCAGTCCCAGACTCGGGGGGATGGTGGCAGTGATCAGGGAGGAAAGACAGGTGATCCCTGCGGTATAGCCCTTCCCGTACCCTCTTTTGATCATCGTCTGTCCCAGGACTCTCGCCTGCATCGAAGCATCAGCGACCGCTGACCCTGATACACCGCCCATCATCGTACTGAGTACGACATTGACCTGTGCAAGGCCTCCATGCATCCTGCGGGTAAGCAGGGATGCGAATCTCAGCAGTCTGGTCGTGATGCCAGTCCTGTTCATCAGGTTCCCTGCGAAGATGAAGAAGGGGACTGCAAGGAATGCGATCGACTGAGTCTGCGCCACGACCCGCTGTACGGTGATCGAGAACGGGATCAGCCCGTTGGTCAGAAAATAGACGGCCCCTGAGATACCGATGGCAAACCCAATCGGCATATTGATCACCACCAATATGGTAAGTGTAATCACTAAGAATATCATGTGTAGTACCTCTGTCCGAAAAAGTTTCCGTGTAGCTGTATCAGATCTGCTGTGTGCATCAGATGGACTCCACCGTACTATCGGGGGTGTCCCGCAACACTTCATATGAATCATCATCAAAATGGTTGATGATCTTTCCTATCTTGATCGATGCGCTGATGATCATCAGCAGCGATGCAGTCGGCAGAGAGGCTGTGACGAACGAATAGCTCATGAAAGAGAGAGTCTGAAAACTCCTGTCGATGTTCTTGATACTGAGCATCGTTCCGAAGTAGACGAAGGCTGCGAGCATGATGATCATGATGATGAATACTGCCAGTTCGGTGATCTTTGCCGCTTTTCTCGGCAGCTTGTTCACAAGGATGTCGACTCCCACCAGACGGGAGTGTCTCAGAGCGATGTCCGCTCCAAGGAAGGCAGCCCAGGAAAAGAGAAACTTGGCTATGTCATCTGCCCAGACGATCGGCCTGTCAAAGACCCGGAAGAACGCTGCACTGAAGATCAGTACGACGATCGATACGAATACCACGGAGGTGAAGATCTCCTCTATCCGGCAGAAGCCCCTGTAGATGTTATGCATATATACCTCGAATACCACTGGTATATGATGAGCGCCCGATCTGCCTGCAGAACGGGCGGCCCATCATAACTCTCGCGTGTTATATCTTAGAGTCCGAGCTCTGCATAGAGCTGATCTCTCAGATCTGAGAATCCCATCTGTGCATAGACAGGCTGTACTGCTTCAACGAAAGGAGTCTTGTCGATCTCGAGGAAGGTAACCCCGTAGGATTCCATCTCTTTGATGTAGTCTGCTGATTTTGCCACGACCACATCCTGATTCTCCTTGTAGGACTCATAGGCTTCAGTCATCAGCATCGTCTGATACTCTGCAGGAAGTGAGTCGAAGAACTTGGTACCGGTGACCATGCTGGCGATGAGGGTGAAGTGTTCTGAGAGGCTGACATAGTCGGCGATCTCATAGAAGCGCATGGAGTAGATCCCGGGGATCTGTGCCTCACAGCCGTCTACGACGCCCTGTTCGATACCCTGATAGGTCTCACCCCAGGGAAGAGCTGTAGCTACAGCACCCATGGCATTGATCGAGTTCACGAACAGATCACTTCCGATCGTTCTGATCTTCACACCCTTGAGATCCGCAGGAGTACGTACCGGCATGTTGGTCACCCAGCTTCGTACGCCGGAGTAGCCGTTGGAGGTTACCAGTTTGATGCCTTTTGCTTCGAACTCCTTCTCCCAGGTCTTGTAGAGATCGGTATCCATGACCTCGTTGAGGTAGGTATAGCTCGGGAATATATAGGGCATCTGGATCAGGCCGTAATCGGGTACGAACGATGCGATTCGACCGGGATCTGAGGCATTGAGTACCGGTACTCCCTCGATAGCCTGCTCGGTCACATCATCAGTCTCACCCATGACCCCGTTGATCTTCACTTCGACGTCAAAGAACCCGTCAGAGGCTGCTTCCAGTCGTTTCTCCAGAGCGAAGTGCCCCATCGACTGGGTATCCTCAGCACCGCTGGTCCCGGCGATGAACATTGTCACTCCTTCCACTTCTTTCTCCTGCGATCCGCCTGCGAATACTGCAGTACTCACGATCAGCAGAACGATCGCTATCACACATACTTTCGATACGTTTTTCATTTCTTCCTCCGAATAATGTTTGCTATACATGTATACTAGCATGCTTGTATTGCTAACGCAACAACTATTTCCAGAAAAATCTGAGGGCACTTATTCATTGTGATTGCTTATTACTTTTTATAATATAGATACTTACATATTTGTCATACAAACAGCTTGATTCAGACTGCTTGTATACAAGGTATATGTCCCATCAGAATGATCGCCATGTGATGATCATTCTGGTTGATAATTCGATACTAGTGTACTACAATACTACTATTACAGTTACACCTTCAGGGAGTTCAGATATGCTGTCAGTCGAACATGTGACCAAACAGTACGGTCCCAACCGTGCGGTAGATGATCTGTGTTTTTCCATCGGGACCGGTCAGATCGCCGGGCTCCTCGGTGCCAACGGTGCAGGCAAGTCTACCACCATGAATATGATCACCGGATACCTGCCGATCTCCAGTGGCCGCATCCATCTCCATGAGCATGAGATAGCAGAACATCCCAAGGAGTTCAAGCGTCATATCGGGTACCTGCCTGAGTTCCCCCCGCTCTATCATGATATGAGTGTCACCGAGCAGCTGCGGTTTGCCTGCAGTCTCAGGAGGGCAGGTACGAAGAGCTATAGAGACGAGGAGATCAGAAGGGTCTGTGCCCTTACCCATATAGAAGAGATGAAAGACCGGCTCATCGGGCATCTTTCCAAGGGGTACAAGCAGCGTGTCGGTCTGGCTCAGGCTCTGATCGGAAGTCCTGAGCTGTTGATCCTCGATGAACCGACGGCCGGTCTGGACCCGAGGCAGATCATCGAGATGCGGAATCTGATCACACAGCTCAAAGAGCAGCATACGATCCTCATCAGCTCCCACATCCTCTCGGAGATCGCTTCGATCTGCAGTCGCCTGCTGATCATCGATCACGGCAGGCTCGTTGCCGATGACACACCCGAACATCTCATGCGCGCAGCTGCAGCTGAGAATCTGCTGTTGCTGAGGATCAAGGGAACACCTGATCAGGCTAAGCGACTGCTCGATCCGATCGAGAGTATCACCGGGTTCACCAACAGCATCAGTGCCGAACCAGGCTGCTGTGACTGCACTATCGAATCAGCAGCGAACGTGGATCTCCGAGACCGGATCTTCTACGCCTGCGCAGCAGCTTCGGTGCCGATCCGTCTGCTTCAGCCGAAGAACCCGACCATCGAAGACATGTTCATCCAGATGACCGAGCATAAGGAGCCCTACCGCCTATGAAAGCCCTCTACCAGAAAGAGCTGCAGCAGTACTTCACCTCGATGACCGGGTATATCTATCTGGCCATCTTCCTCGGAATCAGCGGCATCATCTTCACCACCGGCAATCTGCTGTCGAACAACGGTGATATCAAGGTATTCTTCTCCTCTCTCTTCTCAGTCCTGATCTTCATCCTGCCGATCCTCACGATGAGGCTCTTCTCGGAGGAGAAGAAGCTCAAGACCCTGCAGCTGCTCTATACCATGCCCGTCAGTGCAGCTGAGATTGTGCTTGCCAAGTTCTTCGCAGCCCTTACCATCTTCGCTCTGGGCATACTCGTGACCACCGTCTATCCTCTGATCCTGAGTCTGTTCGGTACCGTGGAGCTGCTGGTGACCCTCGGCAGCTACTGCGGGATCGCACTGCTTGCCTCGCTGGCCATTGCCATCGGGTTGACGGTCTCGGTGATGACCGAGAACCAGATCGTAGCCGCTGCGGTGAGCTACAGCATCCTGCTGGTACTCTGGCTTGCCGATTCGATCAGTTCGTTCCTGAGCGTCCCGCTGCTTCCGCAGCTGCTCAAAGCTCTCTCCCTGAGGCAGAACTTCTCCGAGTTCACCCTCGGTATCTTCAACCCTGCACGGGTCATCTTCTTCATCAGCTGCAGTGCCTATCTGCTCTATGTGAGCAGCCTCATGGTCGAGCACAGGAGGGGGGCATGAACAGTAACCGCCCGGGCAGCACCCTTGAACGCAGGATACCTATCGCCCTGTTCCTGGTGCTCAGCGCACTGGTGGTCATCATGAACCTGCTCGCGACGACCGCCACCGATCGCTTCAGTCTCACGTTCGATATGACCGACAGCGGGCTCTATGAACTCTCACAGACCACGATGGAGGTCACCGGGCTGCTCACCGAGCCGGTCACGATCACCGTCTTCAGTGATGAGGCTGACTATACTCCGATGATCAGGGAGCTGCTCAGCCGTTATCGTGCTGCAAGCAGCCTGCTGAACGTTCGCTACCGTGATCCCTTCAGTGATCCGCTGCTCGTCGATACCTATGAGCAGCAGGGATTCACCATCAATCAGTACGACCTGATCATCGAGGGGTCACAGCGGATCAGACAGCTGAGGATCGATGATCTGTTCTCCTTCAACTCCGCGAAGACCGAGGTGACCGGGCTCAGGGCTGAACAGCAGCTCACCGGTGCCCTGCTCTATGTGAATGATGACTCGGTCTCTCGTATCATCTTCACCGACGGTCATAATGAGCGACCCTCTCAGTCTCTGATCGAACTGTTCACCGGCAGTAACTATGAGGTGCAGCGCTCGGCGATCGGCATCACCGGGCTCGATCAGATGACCGATGCTGTGGTGATCGCAGATCCCTCCCGTGATTTCTCCGAACAGGAGATCTCACAGCTTGAGCAGTACCTCTCAGGCGGCGGGAACGTCATGGTCTTCTCAGGACCTTCTGCCGTTCGGCTGACGCGACTTGAGAGGCTGCTCGAATCCTGGGGGATCATCCTCGGGAACGAGAGCATCTATGAACCGGATGCACACATCTCAGATAATCCCGGAGCGATCGTTCCCATGTATGCCCGGCATCCGGTCAATACCTTCTTCGGTGATAACCGATACTTCCTGATCATGCCCTCAAGCAGGAGTCTCTACCGGACCGAACAGGTGAGCTTTGACATCACCGTCTTGGGGCTGCTCACATCGACCCCGTATGCCTACGGTAAGGCCAGCCCGGAGCGTACCACCACCGAGCAGGAGGCCGACGATCCTTCCGGGTCTTTCTTCCTCGCCCTCTCTGCCGATAAGGCAGGAGACGGGGGATCTCTCATCGTCATCGGGAGTAGTGCCGTGTCCGCCGATGACCTGCTGGGGATGAGCAGCTATGCCAATGCAGATTTCATCCTGCAGAGTGCTGCCTGGATGACCGAGAACGAACAGACTGTCCGTATTCCCGAGAAGCGGATCTCCCCTCCTCACCTGGCGATCCTCACCCGTGAGGCCCTGATCATCGGATCGTTCATCACGCTCGTGCTGCCGATCTCACTGCTTGCTGCCGGGTTCATTATCACCTCCAGAAGGAGACGGGCATGAACAGGACACTACGCGCACTGATCATCAGCAGCAGCCTCCTCATCGCAGCTTCGATCCTATTGGCGGTACTGCTGATCACCGACCCGGAGAGGACTCCCGCTGCGGCTTCAGAACCGAGTGTGATACTCTCCCTCCCGGTATCGCGTATCGCTGCGGTCGCCGTGCAGCACGCTGAGACCTCCTTCGGTCTTCTGATCGGGGAGAACGGTCTCATTGAGGTTGTCTCCGAGGAAGAGGGCATCGAGTACTCCCAGAAGGAGCTGCAGGCCTTCATCTATCAGGTCTCGAAGCTCAATGCTCTGAGCACCCTCGACGGTGATCAGGGACTCAGTACCTACGGGCTTGATCAGCAGAAGGGACAGATCACCGTCATCACTGATGAGAAGGAGGTACTCAGGTTCTTTCTCGGAGACAGGACTCCCTATCGGGAGGCTTTCTACCTGAGAGCTGAAGCTACTGATTCGATATATGCCGTCGATGCAGCTGTCGCTGCCCTGTTCACCCGGACCGAAGAAGGATTCTGGGACAGATCACTGCTGCCGATCGAGAACGTGAGCGGTATCGAGCGGATCGAGCAGGTGAGTATCAGGGCGAAGGACCGGCCTGATCGGCTCTATACCCTGCGCTATGATACAGACCTCAACTACCTGCTCTCTGACCCCTTCTCCAGCACCACTGATACGGAGACCGTGTTGAAGGAACTGATCCTCCCGATCATCTCACTGTATGCTCATCAACTGGTCGCCATACAGTCAGATGATGAGCTTTTTGGGTTCGATGATCCTGACTATTCCCTGGAAGTCACCATCGATGGGATCCTGCACACGCTGCAGTTCTCCAGACAGGAGAACAGCACCATCGTGGTCAGATCGTCCCGGAAGACCGGGGTCTTCTCCATAGATCCTCAGATGATCACCTTCCTGCAGACTGACTACCTTGATCTGCTCGACCAGCGTGTGTTCCATACCTTCAGAGAAGATCTGCAGTCAGTCACCTTCACCGACTATCGAAGCGGCAGAGACCATCATATGGGATTCTCCATCACAGAGCATGCCCTGCAGGCTGTTCTGGATGGGAAGCCCCTTGATGAGGCTGCTTCAGAGGCACTCTTCGAGGCGATCACCGGTATCGGGATCGTCAGGGAGCTCAAAGATCTCCCTGTACTACAGGAGTCACCCCGGGCATCCCTGCAGTTCACCTTCGAGGACGGCAGAGAGACGACTCTGACCTTCTTCCAGATAGGAGACTCTCAGAGTGCTGTCGCAGTCGATGGGCAGATCCATCTCAGTACCTACAGCAGCACGATAGATGAGCTGGAAACCTTGATGGACTCTTTGTAAGAGATGACAGAGACAACCCCGAGATACCGATACATAGATACGATACGATAAGAGGAGCACAGAGATCCATGGCTAAGAGAACCTATAATCTGGCGAGTAAGGGAAGTAATATCAGCGAGACGGTGTACTCCGTACTCCATAAGAACATCGTGAATCTGAATCTGGTCCCCGGGACCCTCATCAGTGAAAAGGAGATCGCCGACAAACTGCAGGTCAGCAGGACCCCGGTACGTGAGGCCTTCATCAGGCTATCGAGAGAGGCATTGGTGAGTATCTTCCCGCAGAAGGGGACGTTCGTATCGAAGATTGACCTCTCACGGGTACAGGAGGAACGGTTCCTGCGGGAATCACTGGAGGCGGCGGTGGTGGAGCAGTTCCTGCAGTTCCATACCGAAGAGGGAATCGATCGGCTCTACCGGAATATCGAGAAGCAGAAAGAGGCGCTCAAGAGCGGACAGCTCTCCAAGTTCATCGATTACGATGATCAGTTCCATGCGATCATGTTCGATGAGACCAAGAAGCACATGTGCTACGATGTCCTGGTGAGCTTCTCTAGCCACTACCGCAGGATACGCTATCTGTCGATGTATATCTCAACTGTCCCTGATAACAATGTAGAGCAGCACAGAAAACTGCTTGAGGCGATTGAGAAGAGGGACTCTGCCGAGGCTTCGAGCATCCTGCGCCGGCATATTCGGAAGCTGATCATCGAGAAAGATGAGATCTGTGATCGGTATCCTGATTACTTCCAGTCTGAGGAGCGGTTCATCGGAGATGATGCAGGGTTATTCGATGCAGGCAGTGACTTCCTGAAGCTCATGGGCAAGCAGCCGTTCGAGGCCTGAGACTAGCGATCGGGAAACGACTGCAGTACTGCAGGGCTCTCTCACTTCCCTTCCTGCATGACGGGGATCTTACATACGATCTTCCGTACTGGAGAACGGCGTCCTGCTGCCACGCACGGCTGGTGGGCTTCATGGGGATAGATGATGATGAACTGTCCTGCTTTCAGGGAGATGTCGCAGCCGCTGCCCGCATAGAAGGTGATATCACCTTCGAGATCATAGGGGGTGATCAGCTGCACAGAGTCCCTCGGAGCACAGGAGATGATCTCTTCCCCCTCGATGAGCAGCTGTATATCGATATAGCGCTCATGGGTCTCGAATCGAGCATCCTCACGTTCTTTGGTCTCATAGGAAGAGACCGAATAGAACCCCCCGCTCTGCGGCAGTTCAGCCCTGCCCTCCTGCAGTGCTTTCAGATCGCACTGCTGCAGAAACCTGAGAGCAGCCCCGAGAGCGGGATCGACTCCCTCATAGAGATGGGCATGTTCGAGTTCGTCATAGATCATGGGTCATCCTCCTTCGCTGCATAGTATATCGAAGCTCCCTGTGCAGTTCAATGCACCAGAGTGCACGGACAGGACTGCAGAACCGGCAGGGAGAGCCGCTGCCCACGAGCGTATACATCTTTCATATAAGCAGATTCCATGTATTATCCATATATATCTGTACATGTTCAGCTTAATACTGTATGTTAATAACCCGTTCACTCATTATACATGCGTATTAGAGCTGGCTGACTGATACAGAAGACCGTTGAGGGACAGAACCTATGGTCTGTTCTCTGAGCTTCAGCAGGCTTTCACTGCGCAGATCCGATCAGTGAACACATCCCATCAACACACATCAGGAGCATGGAGAACAATGAGAACGATCAGGAGCATCAGCTATGCAGTACTTACCGTACTGGGTATCGCAGTACTGCTTACAGGCTGTACTACGATAGGGACACAGGAGATGAGCTATCTGGGAGAAGAGGTACAGAAGGGAAGAGTCTCAGGGTCAGCTACTCATACTGACTTTGCCGGCATTGGGGTAGATGCTGACAGTTATATCGAAGTATATGACAAGGCAATGGAAGATGCGTTCAGGCATGCCCCGAAGAACACGTCCCGTCTGACATCGGTCAAGGCCTTCAAAGAGTACGACTACACATCGCAGATCGCAGGTATGGCCTTGGTGGGTCTCAGTGCTTCCGCTATCGCAGCAGACGGGGAGATCAGCCTTCTGAGCGCAGTGATGTATGCAGGGGGTGTCCTCATGACCATGATGAACAGCTATGACTTCGTGGTTATAGGGACTCCCGAACCGTAGAGGAGAGCCGAATCCTCTTTCGACCGGGCAGTACCATGTTCGGTTGCAGGAGGATCTGTGATGAGTTCACTCACACAGGCTCTGAAGTACTCATCGCCTGAAAGAGGTACCCCGAGCTCTCATCTCCTTGCTGAAGATACGCCTTGCAGCCCTCTCTGATGATACGAACTCAGCTGCGGCAAGATCTGCATGATAGCTGCTATAAGTGGTATAGGTATAGCCATAGCTGAAGATGTTCTTCTTCGTGCAGGCCGTGGCTATGATCCCGCCGATCTTCGATCGGTGATCATCGAGCTGAAGCAGCAGCCGTCTAAGATCCTGTTTCCCGCAGATGTTCATACGGACACATACGAGCAGAGCATCAGCCTGGTCGGCGAGCCGAAGCTGTTCTGCAGCGAACGCAATTGGCGGCCCATCTATGAGTATATAGTCATACCTGCTCCTGATCAGCTGCAGTGATGCTGCATCGATCGTCCAGGTATGTCCGAACGGACTGACCATCGCTCGATGCCCCGGTACGGCCATATGCAGACCAGGAGTGTCATCAGAGGTGGTCATGATGGATCTCTCAAACGGCAAGCCCTGCTCCGCTGTCGAGATATACCCGCAGGCACTCGGTTCCAGCCCATAGGTCCTCTCGATCGATGGGAATCGGGTGTCACTATCGATGATCAGCACACGATGGCTCATCTTCTCCAGACAGATGCCGATGTTCACCGCAGCAGAACTCTTCTGTTCATTGACCCCGCTGCTGGTGATCAGGAACACTGCATGTCCTTTGTTCTTGCCGTACACGATATTCGAGGCTATCTGGCTGTACCGTTCGGTGAGATAGGACTGATGATCGTTCCGGACTCCCGGATGTCCCCTCTCCTCCCACTGCTCGTTCGATCTCTTCAGCAGAGGTATCCATCCGAGGATGGGTATCTCCGGTCCTGTGATCCCCTGGATCTCTTCAAGCGTATGGATCGCGGTATCCATCATGTGCAGGAGAAGGCTCAACAGCACCCCGAGAGCACCGCCGAGGAGTACACTGACTGCAAAAATGAGCTTACGGTCAGGACTGACCGGTTTCCTGCTGATCACCGCGGGGCTGACGATCTTCACGTTCCTGCTCTCCGCTGCTGCGGTGAGGGTGATCTGTTCACTGAAGGAGTTCAGCTCCTTTCGAATGGCCTCAAGGGAATCGACATCACTGACAAGCTTCGACAACTCCTTCTGGATGAGGGGCAGTTGATTGAACTCGTGTTCAAAGGAGTAGATGATCTGAGAGATCACCTGCACTTCTGATGCACTTGTCAGTCGTTCGACGACGATCCTGAAGAACTCCTCCAGTCCGTTACGATCCAGACGATCAGCTTTCTTTCGAACCATGGACTCTTCAGTGACGGCTATCACCCGCATTCCCAGGGACCGTTTGAGCTCATGCAGCTGGCTGTTGAGCTGCGAGACTCTGGTAGTGACGGTCGTGTTGATCCCTTCATTCACAACCGATAGATTGGTCGTGTTCCTGAAGTCATTATTGGAGACCACCTCGTAGAGGATCAACTCTTCGAACACCTTCTTGTAGGATTCCGTGATCTCACCCAGCTGTGCATCTGCAGTATAACCGCCCAGTGTCGGGACTGCCATGCCATAGCGTTCATGAAACTCCTGCAGCAGGGTATCGCTCTTTTGCATCTGCAGGACAAGCGGTCGCTTCTTCACATTGAGATAGGATATATGATTGACCAGAGATGAGGTACTGTTGGAGAGAAAGTCGATACCAGTCTCCAATCGGTAATCATAGAGTCGCTCGTTCGCCTCCTGCAGCTGCTGCTCTACTGTGGGGATCTGCTTCTTGAGAAACTCGAGCTGAGCCTGTTTGGAGTCCTTCGAGAAGTCAGAGAGCATGCTGTTGAAGCTCACAGCCAGGGCATTGGCATAGTCCGCAGCAAAGGCCGGGTTCTGGTCCCTGACCGTGATCTCTACGATGTTCGTATCCTTGAGAGCCTGTACCGTGATCTTACCGCGTACGTTGCCCAGAACCTCCGGTTCACTATAGGATCTTCCATCGGTTGTGGCATAGGCACTCAGGTCCAACCGTCCAAGAGCGGCATTCAGGTTCGTTATGTTCGTGATCAGCTGGATCTCGGTGGTGATGTCCCTGTTCGTATCGAAGAAATCAGAGGACAATACCGTCCCTATGGTAGAGGACTGTTTAATGGGATCGACCAAAAGGGTACAGGTACTTTGGTATTCATTCACGACTTTTTTTACATACAGACAGGCACCGGTAAGAGACAGGATGACACACAGCAGGATCAGGAACTTACCTCTCATGAATATCTTCATGAGATCTGTTATGCTTATTTCATTCGTCTCTTCCTGCTCCCTGTCCTGGAGAGAAAGATCCACGGCACTTCCTTTGAATATTCAATGATTCACGTCTCAGGTTTCTCATGGATATGCACCACTGACCTGTTCAGGCTTGACCGTTCCACAGCCCGATGAAGGGACATGTTCTGCAAGCCCGCTCCGCACAGCATGAAAACTGTTAGAACCCGTACACCGTAACAGGCGCATGAGAATATGTAAAGAACAACACATCATACATACACACTTCGATTAATAGTATTTCACTCTATATTATATGCTTTTTATATATTTCACCTGTTTTTTTATCACTTATACATTATATAGCAGGGTAAAATAAAGCTCTGAATCCTGCAGGACCTGCTACCAGGTCCATGTACACAAAGTGGGGGGGGGGCACCTCATGCCCCTGCCTGCAGGATCTCCTGCAGGCGACAAACCTCCGCTCCTGACTCGATAAAACCATTGCGGTCCTTACCTATCTGCGTCTATACTTATCGTAAACGGTTCATATGAGAGGATATACCATGAAAAGGCGAGCAATCATCCGATCAAGCATCTTACCACTCCTACTCTCAGCGTTCCTCATATCCTGTCTCACCCCCACACAGATGGCAGATCAGGCTTTAGCAGAGGGATCATACATCAGGGCGATCGAACTGTCCCTTGATGCGCTGCAGGAGGATCCCGGGGACGGGCAGGCACTGCTGGTACTGTCCCAAAGCTGGGATCAGGCGAACAGCAGATGGAGAGCGAACATCACAGGCCTCCTCGGCAGCGACTCCCTCGAACGGAGAGAGGATGCTCTACATATCTATGCTGATCTGATCACGATCCACACCCTCATGAAGGATGCAGGCAGGGGGGAGTTCGCTCCTGATCCCGATGCGATCCGTTCAGAGGCACAGCAGGTCAGCGTGCGTATCGCAAAAGAGTTGCTGAATGCTGCTTCAGCACTGCACTACACCGGGACCCGAGAGGGTTCACAGCAAGCCATTCCGCTCTTGGACAGGGCCTTCAGGCTCGATCCGGGGCTACAGGACACCTACTCCTACCTCTATGACCTGGCTTTGAAGCAGGCGACGGTACGACTGTTCATCTTCACCGGTCCCGATACCGAGTTCAGCCTCAACGGGATCAGGATGATAGCCCATATGGAGGATCTCTTTGACCGGGAGGACTTCGTCGAGGTCGTACGGGTACCCAATCGGTATGCCGCACCGGTAGACGATGACCACGGAGCCAGGGATTTCGCACGAGGTCACCGAGCAGATCTGATGCTCCATATAGAACCTGATACGACCTACTCGGTCCGTCTGAAGAACGATAGGAAGCCTCTCTCTTCAGCGCCCTGGTACAGAGAGACGACCTACCTGGAAGCGACAGGCAGGTCGGATCTTCGACTGGTGCTCATCGACCTGCGTGATGACTCGATCATCAGCGATTCGATGCTGACCGTAGAGCAGACCCGCCGCAGTGACTTCAGCATCACTGCCGTCCTGGGACCTGATTCCACCCAGAAGCTGTTCCTTGGCAGCATGGCAGCTCCGAAGCAGCTGTATGTACAGCAGGCTCCTTCGGATACGAACGCGTTGCTGCTCGCACGCGATCTGGTCTCCAGCGATGGGCTGGATCTTCCCTCCTGGGGCTTCGAGACCGGGGCTGCTCCGGCATTCACAGAATCCTTCGATCTCAGCAGCTATACGACCTTAGCGGATCTTGAGGGTATCCGGGCGCTGCAGGATCATACCTTCCTGCTCTTCGATGTCCTCCAGTTCGATGACCCCAGCGATGGGTCACGCTACTACCAGTTCGTCTACGGATCGTATCTCGGTGCAGATGCAGACGGGAGGATCAGCACCTCCCGCTATGATCGTGAGATCTATACCCGGCTGAAGGACAAGCTCGGTTCACGGGAACTGAAGAACAGCTTCACCGAACGTTTCCTTGCCTCCTTCTATGAGAGATCCCTCGCTGAACAGATCGTACAGACTGCAGCGGTCCTGCTCTAGTTTTTATCGCCACGGGCAAAGAGGGCCTGCACCGGTGATGGTGCAGTCCCTCTTTTCATTGTGCCGTTTCAGGAGTACTGCTGCACTCCTTTTCTGCCCTACGGGTCGGCAGTCTCTTCTGGATTCCGTTCCTTCCAGCACTCCCAGTCAGATGATGGGGAGATCACAGTAGTCTTCCTTCGGCAAAGGTCAGTGACAGCCCGGGCGCTGAGGGACCTGCCCCCAGCGCCTGAGTTGACACCCGAGGTTCGGGACTACAGCGTGTTGACCACGTTCTGCAAAGGTCGCTTCTGCACATAC
>JAIPFY010000032.1 GCA_021736385.1 Spirochaetia bacterium
CGGGGTCGGCTCCGCATCGATCATCTCACGAAAACTCGGTGAGAAGAAACCTGAGGCTGCAGCTGCAGCTGCCGGGACAGCGATCACGCTGACGATCATCACCGCAGTGCTGATCACCATCATCGGCAGCCTCTTCATCCATCAGATCCTCTCGGTCTTTGGTGCTACCGATGATATTCTCCCCTATGCTACCGAGTATCTGTCGATCATCCTCTTCGGTTCAGCCTTCCTCTCCTTCTCCATGTGTTCGAACAACATCATACGGGCAGAAGGTGCTGCGAAGGTCGCCATGACCATCATGATCATCGGTACCGGGCTGAACCTGATCCTCGACCCCATTTTCATCTTCGGATTCGATATGGGCATCAGAGGGGCAGCCCTTGCCACGGTGATCAGCCAGGTCATCAGTGCCGCCTATGCACTGATCTTCTTTCTCAGAGGTAAGAGTTCGATAGAGTTCACCCGGCAGGTCTTCTTCGTCAAGGCAGCTCTGGCCTTCGAGACCATCATTCTCGGGATGTCGACCTTCGTCAGACAGATCGGGACCAGTCTCATGGCTCTTGCAGTGAATAACATGCTCAAGATCTACGGCGGTGATATGGCTATCGCAGCCTTCGGGATGATCAATCGGCTTATGATCTTCTTTCTCATGCCGATCTTCGGTATCATCCAGGGGTTCCAGCCGATCGCAGGATACAACTACGGTGCAAAGAAGTTCGACCGGGTCAAGAAGGTCCTGCTGCTGGGTATCGGGGTAGCTTCACTGATGGGAACCTTCTCTACCCTGGTCATCGAGCTCTTCCCCAGGACCCTGCTCTCCATGTTCACCAGTGATCAGGCCCTGCTTGATCTGGCAGCACCAGCCCTTCGTATCGTCATGATCACCATGCCCCTGATCGGCATCCAGGCCATCGGGGCTACCCTGTTCCAGAGTATCGGGAAGTCACTTCCTGCGCTGCTGCTGGGACTGAGCCGCCAGTTCATCATCCTCATCCCCCTGGTACTCATCCTGCCACGTTTCATGGGACTCTCAGGCGTATGGTACTCATTCCCCATCGCAGACCTCACAGCTACCGGCATCACGCTCATCTGGCTGTTCCATGAGGTCCGTAATCTCAACAGGATCCACTTCGAATCACTCAACCCGGTAGAAGAGTACCCGGTGCGCTGAGGCATCGGTGAGCAGGGCCTGCAGGCTTATGTGTACAGCGGTACACCATGGCTGCTGCAGGCATGCATGCAGAGAAGATCAGGCAGTATACGGACATACACAGGAAAGGATAGGCCTCTGATACATGCAAAAAGACACCACAGGGGTGTCTTTTGCATGTATCAGAGTCTGTTTCAGGTATTAGAGCTGGAACAGCAGAGAGAGCCCTGCTCTACCGTAGAGACTTTCAAAGTCTGCAGTCTCAGCCCATGTTTCCAGATCATAAATGTCAGCAGAGAAGTATGCACTGAGGATCGTAGATCCCAGGATCAGATCAGCGGCAACTTTGAGGTTTGAACCCCATTCTACAGCTTCTTCATATCCTTCCTCAAGCAATACGATATATTTCGGACCTGCACTGAGACCGAGACCCACGATACCGAGGTCTGCATAGAGCCCTGCGTTGAGGTTGGTCTCGAGTATATCACCAAAGATCGTGTCTGCATGATAGACAGCATTCACGCTACCCTGGAAGATACTGATATCGAGTCGTGCTTCCACACCGTAGTTGAAATCACTCGCATCGAACTCATACCCTTCAAGACCCTCGGTTGAAAGCTCCCCGAACGTCATACCCGTACTGTACAGGGCGGTTGGCCCGACCCATATCCCGTCACCTGCAAACACAGAAGCAGGTATCGCTATCAACAAAACAGCGATCATAATCATAGTCAATTTTTTCATACTATTCCTCCGCATATCTTTCATTACTTGATGCACCCATCATCTGTGGATGCAGTTGAACCATTATACCAGATAATACACAGTCTGCATCAAAAAACCGTCTGCTGTATCATCCCCTCTCACAGTATATACAACTATACCCCGATGTATGTTACAAGAAGTCAGATACTCCTGTCGCTATTCATACAGAAAGACTCTCCTCACTGCATGGACCGGGACCCTTTCGGATGTCCTCTATGCCAAAGCGATCCCATGGCACACAGGATCAGGACAGAACGGACCCTGACACATACAAAAAGACACCACAGGGGTGTCTTTTGTATGTATCAGAGTCTGTCTCAGGTATTAGAGCTGAAAGAGCATGGAAAGCCCTACTTTTCCGTCGAGATCATCAAAGGATGAATCCTCTGCCCATCCTTCCAGATCATAGACATCAGCAGAGAAGTATGCACTGAGGATCGTAGATCCCAGGATCAGATCAGCCTCGACTTTGAGGTTCGAACCCCATTCTACAGCCTCCTCAGTATACTCTTCTTCCAGAGGAAGGATATATTTGGGTCCTGCAGTAAGACCGAGACCTACGATACCGAGGTCTGCATAGAGCCCCAGGTTGAAGTTGGTCTCGATCGCATTGCCGATTGTAACATCAAGATATGGTACGGTATAGTTATCATAGTAGACAGCAGTCACACCGGCCTGGAAGATACTGATATCCAGTCGTGCTTCCACACCATAGTTGAAGTTCTCCAGGTCAAACTCGATAGTCTCTACAGTATCAGAGAGCTCCCCGAACGTCATACCTGAACTGTACAGGGCGGTTGGCCCGACCCATATCCCGTCACCTGCAAACACTGAAGCCGGCATCGCTATCAACAGAACAGCGATCATGATCATAGTCAATTTTTTCATAATATTCCTCCGCATATGTTTCATTACTCACTGCCCCATCTTCGGTTCGTGCAGCAGAACCATCATACCAGATATGGCACGAGTCTGCATCAAGCGACTGCATGCCGTATCATTCCCTCTCACAGTATATATACAACCATAGCTGAGGTATGTTACAAAAATTCATAAACTCTTGTCGATTTTACGGTAAAACCTGTATAGTATAGAGATGAAGCAGCAGATGAAACGAGCTCTGGTACTGGCGGTTATCATGATCAGCAGTCTCTTCCTTTCCGGATGCTATGTACTCTCACAAAGCGGCACCTTCCTGAGTGACCGCATCAGGGCTGAGGATCTGCAGAAAGTCCTCGAGGCACCCGATACCACGGATCAGACAAAAGCATTCCTCACCGAAGCTCTGCAGATCACCTCGTATGCTGTGGAACAGATCGGACTGAAGGAATCGAAGAACTATACAACCTACCTGCAGCTTGATCGGGACCACCTTGCCTATATCGTCTATGCTGCACCGAGATTCTCATTCGAACAGCACATGTGGGACTTTCCCATCACCGGGGCTATCCCCTACAAGGGGTACTACCGTCTCAGTGCTGCCAGAAAGGAAGAGCAGAAAATGATCAGCAGGGAGTACGACACGTTCGTCAGTGTCGTGGACGGCTTCAGCTCTCTGGGGTTCTTCAAAGACCCCCTCTACTCCTTCATGGCAGCGTACTCTCCCTACCATCTGGCCTCACTGATCATACATGAGTTGACCCACTCCACGATATGGGTGAAGCATGCGGTGACCTTCAATGAGCAGCTCGCTGCATTCATCGGGGAGCTGGGAGGACAGGAGTATGTCAGATCGCAGTACGGACAGGAGAGTGAAGCCTACCGGATGATCTTTGACAGGAAGCACGATCAGCAGCAGTTCACCAATGATCTGTTCACCCTCAGGAATGAACTGCAGGACCTGTATGATAATCCCTCTGTAGAAGATGAGCTGCGGCTCATGCGAAAACAGCAGCTGATCACTGCCTGGAAAGAGCGCTTCTCACAGGAGTATGAACAGCACTACCGTACGGACTCCTTCCGTCATATCCCGGAGATCGATATCAACAATGCCTTCATCGCGATCCATGCGGTCTACTATGAGCGATCAGAACTGTTCGATGAGATCTATGCCTATGTCGATCAGGACCTGCAGGCCATGATCGAGCTGCTCAGGAGGTTCGACGGGACCCGGGGAGACCCGGTACCCTCGATCAGGGAACTTATACGATGAAGTCCCGAACGAGCAGCGCTGCAGCTTCCATATGGGTGGTCTGGGGATAGAAGTCATAGGCATGGAGGGTCCTGATGCTGTACCCCCTTCCGGTGATGATCTTGAGATCACGTGCGAGGGTCACCGGATTGCAGGAGACATAGAGGACCTTCTCAGGTTTCCACGAGAGCATGATATCGATCACTGTCGGGGGAAGACCGGTACGCGGGGGATCCACGACGATCAGATCCATACCGAAGGCCCCTTTCCCCTGAACCCAGTGCTCCACTGAATCCTCATAGAAGGTGACGTGCCGCTGATCCAGGTGCTCTCTGGCGAACTGGAGACACCCTGGGTCCCGCTCGACTGCCGTGATGGTATCGAACCGGTCCTGCAGGAACGCTGCGAAGGTGCCGACCCCGGAGAAGAGGTCCATGGCTTTGGCCCCCTGCAGAGAGGCAAGCTCCGTATCCATGAGCCGGGAGAACATGCGCTGGTTCGACTGAAAAAAGACCTCGGCATCCAGAGAGAAGGTCTTCTCCCCCAGCTTTTCGGTCCTGATCGTCTGTACGCCGGTGTGCCTGCCGGTCACAGCCCCGTCGTCGGTGACGACAGCCTGTACCGAAGGATGTCCGGGCCTCTGGAATCTCTTCTTCCGTTTCGGTGGTGCCGGCATCTCTGGATGTTCGAGCCAATGGGCACGCCGGGAATCAAGCAGGTGGTTCAGTCGGGGATCGAGGATGGGACATCGGACGATGTCCACGACCTGTGAGGAGTTTCGGCCCAGAAAGCCCACAGTATTACGGCGTGGATCCACATGGAACTTCGCCCGGGTGCGGTACTCCCACATCTGACCGGAGATGAACGAGAACCCATCACCGAGACGCTCAACGTCGATCGATCCGGTACGGATCATGGTATCGAGAAAGATCTGCCGCTTGATCACCGGCTGCTGTTCATCACGGACATGCTGCAGGTCACAGCCTCCGCAGAGAGTGTAATAGGGACACTTGGGTTCACCACGCAGGGGGGAGGGGCTGAGCACCTGTACCACCTGAGCCCGGGCGAAATCCCGTCTGTTCTCCGTGATGCGTACGAGCAGCTCTTCACGGGGAAGTGCCCCGGGGATGAAGATGACCCGTCCGTCGGGAAGACGCGACATACCATCCCCCCCGCTCACGAGCTTCTCTACCACCAATCGTATCTGTTTTCCCACTTCGTATGCACCTGTGTTCATATGCAGCGTATCTTAGGACTTTGCGACCATAATATCAAGGATGAGTCGATCAGTCTCCTCCATCCCTCTGGTACTTATGGTCACAAGATTCTGTATGCTCTTCTCGATATCATCCTCAATGATCCCTTCGAGTCCCGAGACTTCGAGCTTATCAAGGGCAAGGAGTGCCGATCTGAAAGCTGACTCCACCGATGTGGCCACTTTCAGTGAGCAGCTGTACTTCGCCCCATCGCAGATCATCCCGGCAAGGTCACCGATCATATTGTTGATGACCGCATAGACAGCCTGTATCGGTCCCCCGAGCAACCAGACGATACCGCAGCCGGCTCCGATCGCTGCCGTGGTTGCCCCGCAGAGCGCTGAGAGCTTTCCCATATCCTTCTTGATGTGTATCGCTACCAGGTTGCTCAGAGCAAGCGCCCGTACGAGCACGTCAGTGGTCACCTCAAGTCTCTCTGCGACCGCCGCCACCGGCAGGAAGACGGTGATCCCCTGATTCCCGCTGCCTGAGTTGGTCATGACCGGCATCATACAGCCTGCCATCCTGGCATCAGCCGCTGCAGCGGCTAGCTGCACCGCGAAGTTCTCCATATCCTCGGCAAGGATCCTTCGTTCGATGTTGTGTTTGATGGTCCTGCCCACCCGCAGTCCATAATCCTTGAGCAGTCCCTCTTCCGCGATCCTCCGGTTCATGTTCGCTCCCTCCAGGAGGAACGAGATCCGTTCGATATCACAGGTGGTGGCGAACTCATAGATCTCAGCGATACGGGTCTCATCTGCTGCTGCAGGGACAGAGAGGTCCTCCAGTTCCCGATGCACGAGCACTTCGTCCCGGTGTGTGACCTCGGTCACATTCCGGTGGCTTCGTTCGATGGTCACCATGCTCGTATCACCGGCAGTGTTGGTGATGCGGGAACGGACATAGAGCTTATCGGTCCCGGTGGCAGCGGTGACGGTGACCCCTTTGGCGAGGGTGAGTGCTTTTGCCTCTGCGATGTGCTCTTCGGTGACTGATGCAAGGACTTCGAGCTCTTTCGAGGCATCGCCTCCTGCAGCACCGAGAGCAGCGGCGATGGGGATCCCGACCATCTGCGTACCGGGTATGCCCACACCCATGGCATTCTTGATGACATTGCCGCTCAGGGTCAGCTCTATAGACTGTACAGGCAGTTTCGGGTCGTCAAGGACCTCCCGGGCCCGTGCACAGGCAAGTGCTATGGCGATCGGTTCGGTACACCCGATCGCAGGGGTCAACTCCCTCTTCAACAGATCCACATACATATCTTCTTTATCACACATACAGTCACTCCCATGCATACAGCTGGTACCATCATTTCGTCACATCAGATACGCATGTACCACAGGTACGGCCGGTATCCATCTGACCGAGAGGCTATCAGGGATGCTATGACAGTATACCTGCGTTGTATGGCTTTTGCCAATAACAAACATGCAACAGATCACAACAAACGCATAAGATATCCGAAGGCTATCCCGATATAGTTGCCTACCAGCCAGCCGGCGATACCGGCTACCATGCCGGCCATGATCACCGATCGGTTCTTCAGGGAGGCGGCGACGACCGGGACGAACGGCGGCGAGAAGATCAGGGCGGTAGCCGTGACCAGCTGGGTGTCGGCATCGACTCGCAGCACTTTCGATGCGATGACATGCAGCACGAAGGTGATCACCAGCAGGGAGAGGACATAGCCCATCATGATCGGGGCCGTCCTGGTCAGCTGCTGCAGATCTGCCATGGAGCTTACGACAAAGGAGAAGACCAGCAGCACGTAGTACCCGAGCTGGAAGGTGAAGGGGGTCTGTCTGACCGCAGGGATGAAGGACCCTGCGATCCCGAGCGTGGTGATGACGATGATCGCCGTCACCGGTGCCGCCCATGCCGGGACGAGCATGCTCACTCCTCCCCCCACCGCAAAGATCAGTACGGAGAAGAGAAAGGCACGCAGCAGAGGAGGCAGGTCCTGACGGTTGAAGCCCGAGAAATAGGGAGTGAACTCCTTCATTCCGTGGACCTCCTCAATCACGGTCTCCGGATGCTCACTGCGCATCTGATTCACCGGGAGGATCCTGCGGATCACCTTGGGAAGGATACTGATGATCAGCAGGAACAGGAACCCCGAGACCACGACATCTGAGGCATGTACTGCGATGTAATCGGAAGTCCCCACGTTCAGTGCCGTCCCGATCGCTGCCATGTTTGGAGTCCCCCCGGTATAGCAGCCCACCAGCATCCCGGCGATCTTCCATGCCTCCTCCCCGATCACTCCTCTGAAGATGAAGAAGGTGATCACCGAGCCGATGAGGACAGCGACCAGTGCTCCGAAGAACGCACGGAGGACCATCCCCGACTGTTCCTTCCATTTCGCCATGTGCATGGAGAAGAAGATCAGAGGCAGGGCAATCGGGACTGTCAGGGTAGTCATGTAGTCCTGTATGATGAAGATATCATCAGGCAGCAGCCCGCTGTTGCCGATGATGATCCCCAGCGCATAGCAGATGACCACACCGCCGATCGTATCGAGCAGGGTAAACCGCTCGCAGCCTGCGAGGACCAGTGCGGGTATCCCGAGAAACAGCAGTATCCAGATAAGTGAAGTGATCATACGCTCTCCTTATGTCAGCAGATACGATCGCTGCCCTCTTTCGAAGACAGCGTGCAGTATGAGCGATGCTACTTCATGTGAGCATCAGCCAGTATACAGAACTCCTCGACGTACTCGGTGAGCAGATCCACCCCGCCCTGCCAGAACTCTGATGTCTCGATGGAGAAACCGGCTGCAGCGGCGACCTCTTCAGCAGAGGCACTGCCGGTATCGGTAAGCAGCTGCACATAGTTCTCACAGAAGGCATCACCATCACGGCGGTAGGTGCTGTAGAGCCCCATACCGAAGAGCTGCCCGAAGGCATAGGGATAGTTGTAGAAGGCAAGCTCAGGATCATAGTAGTGGCCTTTGACTGCCCACATATAGGTATGGAGCTGTTCGGGATCGAGCCCGTCACCGTAGGTACGCAGCTGTGCATCCTTCATGAGTTCACACAGCTGTTCGGCAGTCAGTTCCCGTTCGGCACGCTGTGTGAAGAGCTCCTGTTCGAAGTAGAATCTGCTGAGGATATCGACCAGCGTCTGGGTGGCATCCTTCAGATAGGACTCGATCATCGAAAGCCGTGCACCTGCCGGTGCATCAGACAGAGCTCCCTGGAAGATGATTGTCTCTGCGAAGATCGAGGCGGTCTCTGCCAGTGTCATGGGGTACGCACGTCTGAGAGCTGGAAGGTCTTTCATCACGTACCCGTGGTAGGCATGACCGAGTTCATGGGCTACCGTCGATACGCTCGAGAAGCTGCCGTCAAAATTACAGAGCACGCGGCTCTCTTTCACCAGCGGGAAATGGATACAGTAGGCTCCACCGACCTTTCCCTCATCGGGCTGAGCATCTATCCACTGAAGGTCAAAAGCCATCTCAGCGAATTCGCCCATAGGAGCATGGAATTCAGTGAACTGTCTGATGATGAACGCTCTGGCCTCTTCGAACGTCCATCTGGAGCCGGTCTCTCCCACCGGAGCGAACAGATCATAGAAGGCAAGCTGCTCCACTCCCAGCAGCTGTGCCTTCTTCTTCAGATAGGTGCGCAGGATCGGCGCTGCCCCTTCCATGACGCCGATCAGGGCATCGAGGGTCTTCTTCGTGATCCTTGACTGCTTGAGTGCATGATCCAGAGGAGAACTATAGGATCTTCTTTCATCAAGAGAGAGCGTGAACCCCTTCACGCCGTTCAGAGCTGCGGCAAGCGGGATCTCAAGACTCTTCCAGACAGCGAGTTCCTTACGCCAGGCCCGCTTGCGCACCGCACGGTCATGATGGAAGGCAAGGGATCTGAGTTCGATCACACTCTTATACTCACCGCTGTCACGGTGCCAGAGGATCGAAGCCGTCGAGGAGAGGGACTCCTGCAGCCGGCCCCAGGCAGATCCTCCAGAACGCTGCAGATCTGCAGCGAGAGCCTCCAGCTCCGGAGACATCAGGTGCTGCCGGTCATCGATCATCTCCTGAAGGACAAAGGTATAGGATTCGAACTGCCGGTCTGCGGCACAGAGCCGCTGCACCTGCACCTCATGCATCGCAAGGGCATTGGTGATGGCCACCCGGGCAGCTTTCACTCCCAGTGCCAGAGTATGGATACGATTCAGACCGTCGATCGCTTCTGAAAGCTGTGTATTGACAGAGAATCGACTGTAGGCATAGGCTTCCAGATTCTCATAGAGGTCATTCATCATATTCAGATGGCCTGTCACATCTTTGAGCCAGCCGGTGAACTCTTCAGGATGTTCTGAGAGTTCAGCCGCATCCTCTGCAAGGATGACGACCGCTTCACAGGTCTTCTGCAGCAGATTCATGTTGTCGATGAAGGCATCACTGGAAAATCCGGGATAGATGGTATCGAGGGACCATCTGGGATAGGTGTTCATACAGCATTCTCCTTGGGCTTTCAGGTACTTACCATGCACCGCGGTGCATCAGCTACCATTATCAGGGGAAGTGTATGGTACGTCAAGAGAAGTCGTCTGCTCTGCAGGGGGATGACAGGCTTCAGAGTTCCAGGTCGTACTCGGAGATCTTATTGATCAGGGTCCTCCGCGATATCCCCAGTTCCTCTGCCGCCCTGGTACGGTTTCCCTCCCACCGGTGCAGGGATCTGATGATCGCCCGCAGTTCGACATCCTTGAGTGACAGGGATTCCTCATCCGTACTCTCGAGCATGATCGAGGAGACAGTGGGTTCTTCGATGCTGTGGAGCACCACCCCCCTGAGTTCCAGATCTCGTGCCTGCAGCTGATCGCTCTCTGCGAAGATGACCCCGCGTTCGAGGATGTTCTCCAGCTCTCTGACGTTGCCGGGGAAGCTGTAGGCATGAAGGGCTTCATGGGCATCTGCAGAGATACCGGTCACCGACAGACCCATCTGGCGGTTCATGCGTTCAAGGATCCGTGCCGCGAGCACCTCGATGTCCTCTTTTCGATCGCGCAGGGGCGGGATCTCGATCCGTACCACATTGAGCCGGTAGAAGAGGTCTTCCCGGAATTCTCCTGAGCGAACCTGATCCTCTATCTGCTTGTTCGTCGCGGCAATGATCCGGGCATCGATCGGTATGGGAAGGGTCCCTCCGAGTCTGGTGATCTTCCGTTCCTGCAGCACTCTCAGCAGTTTCACCTGCAGGACCATCGGCATCTCTCCGATCTCGTCAAGGAAGAGGGTACCCCCTGAGGCTACTTCGAACATCCCGATCTTTCGCCCTGCGGCTCCGGTAAAGGCGCCCTTCTCATAGCCGAAGAGTTCACTCTCCAGCAGCTGCTCAGGCACTCCCCCGATATTGATCGCGACGAACGGCTCCTCAGAGCGTGTGGAGGTACTGTGGATCTTTCGTGCGACGACCTCCTTCCCCGTACCGCTCTCTCCGGTGATCAGGACCGTCGCAGGGGTTCGGGAGATCCGTTCGATGATCTCCCTGATCCTGACCATCGCCGGTGAGATACCGATGAAGTTCTCATCATCATCCGCATCGGTATGGCCGATCCGTGCCGATTCCACCAGATTCTTCAGCCGCTGGTTCTCGATCAGTTTCGACAGCCGTATGCTCATCTCTTCAGGATCGAACGGTTTCTCGATATAGTCCTGTGCTCCCTCTTTGAGGGCGACCACCGCATCCCTGATCTCTCCATGTGCCGACATCATGATGATGGGCATCCTGAAGCCCTCTGAGCGCATCCATCTGATGAGGGTCAGTCCATCCATCCCCGGCATGCGCAGATCCACCAGACAGGCATCGTAGGGATGCTCACGCAGGAGTCGCTGCGCAGACAGTCCGTTCTCTGCAGCATCGCTCTCGGTACCATCGAGTTTCAGATATGCTCCCATCAGTTCTCGAATGTTCTTCTCATCATCGACGATCAGTACTCTCATTAGCTGCTCCTCGGGAGGATGACCTGTGCGGTGGTGCCTCCGCCGTCACGGGGAGAGATCGCTATGGTCCCGTGTGCGGCATCGATGAATCGCCGGGTGATCGCCAGACCGATCCCCGACCCGTGGACTTTGGTGGTGAAGAAGGGATCGAACAGCTGTTCGATATCACCTTCGGGAAGTCCGTCCCCCCGGTCTTCGACCTTCACGAACACCTGATGCCGGCTGGTGACCAGATGTATCGAGACCTGTGCATCACCCTCATCGGAACTTTCCACGGCATTCTTGATCAGGTTCTCGAAGACCGATCGTGCCCGGTCCCGATCCATCTGTACCAGTGACGGCCATCTTGTCTCGATCTTCAGTGCTATGGCTAGCGGGAAGGTGCTGATGATCTGCTCGATCAGCTGTTCGATATCGACATCGACCGGTTCTCCCACCGGATTGCGCAGGAAGTCCCCTACCCGATTGGTCAGGGTGTTGAGCCGCTGCACTTCATGCTCGATCACCGAGATACCCTCACTGTGTCCCTCAGGCAGGGTCTTCTTCAGTACCGCTGCCTGGAGGGAGAGGGCACTGAGGGGATTCTTGATCTCATGCGCTAAAGTCCGTGCAGCCTCTCCCATCCTCACCAGACTCTCCTGCTTCGCCAGAGTCTTACGATAATGCTGATTCCGCTTGAAGATGCGCCAGAGAAAGAGGAAGATCAAGAGCATGGCGATGAACATCAGGGCGTTCAGGACCTTCCCCATGAGGATCTTCTGCCGGTATTCACTTCCGTCGAAGGAGATATAGAGGTATTCAGCTATCGGCAGGGTAAGTCTGTCGGGGGCATCAGGGAAGAAACCCTGTTCATAGAAGGTGGCAGTGAAGGAGATCTTTGCCTGTCTGAGATACTCGATCATACCGGAGGACTGATCATACTGGGCAATGTTGCCGTCTTCGAAGGTGTAGGAATCGACCTGGAGCTTACCGGGTATCGCCCCGAGCCCGAAGATCATCGCACCGTCACTGGCATAGATACCCAACCCCTTCACCGTGGAGTTCTCTTTGAGGAACTCACCTCCCCCGACACTCCCTGTCTGTATGCGAAAGAGGAAGTCGGCAAGCGTCTGCTCCGCTTCGTAGCGCAGCAGTACGTTCTCACGTTCTACCATCGAGTGCATCAGCAGAGAGAAGAGGACGAGCATGATCATGAGCATGAATGCCGCACTGCCGATGACGATGAGTTCTTCTTTATCCAGCTTGGAGACACGTTGATTCATCTGCACACCTTTATATCCATAGAACCACTATAGCAGGTTTCATGCCATTTGAACACGAAGTCTCTGCAGTGAATAACGAGGTATCAGGTGCCTGAGATAGGCATCTATGGTACATAGTCACGTGGGTGTGATGATTTTGCACAGTGAACAAAACAGGTCAGACCGGATGATTCCGACTGACCTGTTGTTGTGAACTGTACATTTGCTATACAATCACGTTTTCTCCGGTTCTTTACTAGTCCTATGAACGATTAAGCCAAACGAATATAATCTTTCACCCTGTCAAGCAGATATAACACCTCTTCTTGGCTTGACGGTTTGCGATCATCAGGGTCGACAAAGAACTCAAAAGGTTTCACTTCGAGAATCTGTGAGAATTTTTCCAGTGTCTTCACTGACGGAAAGCTTCTCCCCACTTCAATCTCTCCAACAAAACCCGCTGAGATCGTACATAATTCTGCCAACTTAGCCTGTGAAAGACCCTTTGACTTTCTGAATCGTTTCAGGTTACTAATAAAAACCTTCTGTAGATCTGGAACATATTTACTCATACATATAATATATAGTATTTATCGCATAAAGTGTAGTACTTTCTCCATATTTTTTCGAATAACTACTCATTAATAGAATAAGGCTATAGAAGACAATAAAATGCTTCTGTATTCTTTATTCTTTTTATCATAGACAGTTAAATTGCTGACCAATTCGGTCTAAAATTCAACAATCATAAGTAAATCCCTCTTATTTAGAGTACAAGGCCGGTTCTCAACTACCTGCTCCTCAATGCTGTCATATGCCAGTCTCAGAGCCGCTCCAGCACCCTGTGATCGGCAGCACTGAGGTCCCACTTTCAACAGCATGCCACCCTCAAGTCTCCAGGCAGCCCTGATTCAGACAGCAGTACCTGTCCCGGAGCTGTCTGCTTTCATGAAAGAATATCTCACCGGTTGTGCAGCTCCCTCTGACGAGCAGCAGGTTCCCTCCGGTATCAGCTCATGGCTCCCGGTACAAGACCATTTTCTGATGAATACCGTGGAACATTGACTTCGCCCCCCTGCAGCGGTATAGTTAAGTAGGCTCGCACGGGGAATCCATACCGAAGAAACCACGCACACTGCCGGTGATCAGCAAGCGATACCGCAGCACCTGTACCTGTGGCCTTCAGGCATCCTGAACCAGCTTCTCAGCCAATACTTCCTGTACACATACCACATCAACGATGTCCCCCTCCGGATGGTTCGATGAGCTCCTCCTGCCGGCACCACGAGTGCAGCATCCTGCAGCAGCGATCCCGGTTGGTGAGAACTGACAACCGAACGACCCATCGTCCGGTTGTCAGGAACAGACTCGTGCAGGGTCCGGAGGTGTGTGATGAAAAAAGAGGTCTCGGCAGCACTGCTGCACAAAGGGTTCGACTATATCCATAAAGACCCGGAGAAACACCTGCTCAGCCTTGCACGATGGGGTGAGAGACTCACGGCCAACCCCACCCACCGGAAACAGATCGCTGCCTTCAGAAGAGCGGCTGAAGACCCGGATTCCGGTGGGTACCGTCTGCTCATGAGAATGATCAGGGAGCTTGATCCCCGATTCCTTGATGTGATCCTGTCGAACTTCGTGATCAATTCCACCTGGCTTGGCAACCATGTCGTACGGGAGCTGCGCAAGAAACATGATATGAATGTTCCCTGGGCAATACTCATGGATCCCACCACAGCGTGCAACCTGCACTGTATCGGATGCTGGGCTGCCGACTACCGCAAGAGCGACACGTTGAGTTTCGAGACCATGGACAGGATCGTCAGGGAGGGAAAGGATCTGGGGATCTATGTCTATCTCTTCTCAGGCGGTGAGCCGCTGGTGCGCAAGCATGATCTGATCCTTCTTGCCAGAGAACACGACGATGCTGTCTTTGCAGCTTTCACCAATGCCACGCTCATCGATGCAGTCTTTACCGATGCGCTGCTGCAGGCCGGCAACTTCGTACCGATCATCAGCATCGAAGGAGATCGTGAGCACAATGATGCACGGCGAGGCGAAGGGGTCTACGATGCATGTATCCATGCCATGGGCCTGCTGCACAGCAGAGGGATCCCGTTCGGGTTCTCCACCTGCTACCACCGATACAACACCGAGTTCGTGGGTTCTGATCAGTTCATAGATCAGATGATCGAACAGGGTGCCCTGTTCGGCTGGTTCTTCACCTATATCCCGACAGGGACCCATGCTGCGACCGAGCTGATCGCCACAGCTCAGCAGCGTGAATATATGTTCCACCGTGTCAGAGAGATCCGAAACACCAAAGCCCTGTTCGTGATCGACTTCTGGAACGACGGGGAGTATGTCGGGGGATGCATCGCCGGCGGCAGGAACTATCTGCACATCAATGCACGCGGAGATATGGAGCCCTGTGCGTTCATCCACTTCGCCTGTGAGAACATCCACGGCAAGAGCCTGTTCACGGCTCTTGGGAATCCCCTGTTCAAAGCCTACCATGACAACCAGCCGTTCGATGAGAACCTTCACAGGCCCTGCCCCATGTTCGACATCCCTGAGCGGCTGGTACAGATGGTCCATGACAGCGGCGCAGTATCCACTGAGCTGTTCGAGGCGGAGTCTGTCGAGCAGTTATGTGATAAGTGCACACCAGCTGCAGAGGCATGGGCCCCTGTCGCACAGCGGCTCTGGGAGACCTGCAGGGCTCATCCCCGCGAGGACCGGGAGTGACGCACGACCGGCGCTGACACAAAAACCTTTTCTGTTTGACGTTGCTCCTACTCTTTGCGTATATTCATGGTGTCGAAGCCGCTTGTTTTCCTTGAGAAGCTTCGACCACCTGCGAATCGGGACGTGATGATTCGTTACACCAAAGGAGCTCTTTCATGAGTGCACAACAGAATCCTGATGATACGTATCGTCACGAAGCCAAAGGATCGAACAATCCCGGCGGGAACAATGATGACAGGAACAAGAAAGAACCGGGTATCCATAACGACCACCCAATCTTCAGTAAACTGAGTCCCAAGCAGTTCAAATACTCGATCTGGTACTTCCTGGCGATCCTCATCGCCCTCACGTTCGTCAACTCCTATTTCACCACTGATCATACCCGACAGCAGCAGATCGAGTACAACGTGTTCAAGAATCTGGTGGAATCGGGATCGATCAGACGGGTGGAGATCACCGATGATGCATTCATCGGGTATCAGATGACTCGTGCAGAGATGCAGGATGCTGCTTCTGTGAACCAGCTCGGCAGTTCTCCCTCTGCGGTCATAGCCTATACGACTTACCGGATCGAAGATCCTGCGTTCATCCCGCTGCTTGATGCACAGGGTATCGAGTACTATGCCGCAGCTCCGTACAAACCCAGTATCATATCGACCCTCCTGGGATGGATCCTCCCCTTTGCGATCATGATCCTGCTGTGGCAGTTCGTCTTCGCCAAGATGAACAAGGGCTCAGGACAGGGCGTGATGTCCTTCAATCAGAACAAGGCCAAGATCGTCGCCGAGGGTGATACCAACATCAGGTTCGCCGATGTCGCCGGGGCTGATGAGAGCAAACTGGAGCTGGAGGAGGTGGTCGACTTCCTGCAGAACTCGACCAAATATACCGATGTCGGGGGAAAGATCCCCAAAGGGGTCCTGCTCGTCGGCCCTCCGGGGACCGGTAAGACCCTGCTGGCCAAGGCCGTAGCCGGGGAAGCTGCCGTACCATTCTTCCGTATGAGCGGTGCTGACTTCGTCGAGATGTTCGTAGGAGTCGGGGCTGCACGAGTACGAGATCTCTTCAGACAGGCACGTGAGAAGGCTCCCTGTATCATCTTCATCGACGAGATCGATGCGATCGGAAAGACACGTTCAGGGAATGTCTCTGGCAATGATGAGCGGGAACAGACCCTCAATCAGCTGCTCGTGGAGATGGATGGGTTCGACTCCAAGACGGGAGTCATCATCATCGGGGCGACCAACCGTCCGGAGATCCTCGATCATGCACTGCTGCGGCCCGGCCGTTTCGACCGGCAGGTCCTGGTCGATAAGCCAGATCTGGAGGGAAGGCTGTCCATCCTCAAGATCCATGCGAAACCGGTGAAGGTAGCAGCGAGCGTGGATCTGAGAACCGTCGCCCAGTCGACTGCCGGTCTCTCGGGTGCCGATCTGGCGAACATCGTGAATGAGGCGGCACTGCTGGCAGTCAGGAACAGGAGAAAAGAGGTCCTGCAGGAAGATTTCGAAGAGGCTATAGAGAAGTCCATCGCAGGACTCCAGCGAAAGGGCAGGATCATGAATCCAGCAGAGCGTGAACGGGTCGCATACCATGAGACCGGTCATGCACTGACCGCCTACTTCACCAAACGGGCTGACAAGGTCATAAAGATCTCCATCATCCCGAGAGGGATGAGTGCTCTGGGCTACACCCTGCAGCAGCCCACTGAGGATCGCTTCCTGCTCTCGCAGTCTGAGATCCTTGATACGATCGATGTCCTGCTCGGCGGGCGTGTCGCAGAACAGCTCATCTACGATGAGATCTCCACTGGTGCGGGTAACGATATCAGCCGGGCCAGTGATTATGTGAGAAGGATGATCACCGAATACGGGATGAGTGACCGGTTCAGGAACATCACCCTTCCCACCGGGCAGGGGACTACCATGCTCGGCAGCGGATACGGCGGACAGAGAGAGTTCTCGGAAGATACGCAGATGTATATCGACACCGAGACCTCAAGGATCGTGAATGCTGAGTATGAGAAGGTGCTTGCGCTGCTCACCGACAAGAAACCACTGCTCGAGCATATCACGAGGACACTCCTTGAGATCGAGACGATCGACGGTGCAAAGTTCAAACAGCTGATCGAAGAGTTCGAGGCAGGGGTCACTCAGGAACCGGTACTGGTCTGACCGATCAGAACGGCACATCAGAGTGCATCAAAATATAAGGATACCAACAGAGGTGATTCGCAGGACGCGATCACCTCTGTTGCTGTATGGGGGTATCATCATACTTCCGTGATTCGGCAGGTGGTCCTCACCTCAGGCTGTCAAGGGGGAACAGAGCCCGGGTTGTTTTTGAGAAAGGCCTGCTTTCATCTAGCAAAGTTTCGGTAAATTATGTATGGTAGTGTACTATATTTGTCTATGGGCTAAACACCTGCACAGCCCATCTCAATACCCTCGACACTGGACCTTAGGAGAGACTTGCTATGAAATTCTTTGCACAGACAGCTGCGAACATCAATGATATAACTGCGTCCGAAGCTCGCGATATGGGAGCTGACAAGGTCAAGCTGGTACCCGGCGGGGTACAGTTCACCGGTGACCTGGCACTCGGTTACCGCTTCTGTCTCTGGTCACGTACCGCTTCCCGACTGCTTCTTGAGCTCTCCCCCGCCGTTGAAGGCAGAGCTCCCGTCTCTGTGGTGAACAAGGATACCCTCTACGATGCTGCCTATGCGATCGCATGGGATGAACATATGAGTCCCGATATGACCTTTGCGGTCACCGCTACCGCCACCAAGGCAGGATGGCTCAAGAACAGCCAGTTCGGGGCTCTGAGGGTCAAGGATGCCATCGTCGATTATATGCGTCATAAGTTCCAGGAGCGTCCCGATGTGGATGCCAAGCATGCGGATGTGATCTTCCATATGCATCTGAACGGTAAGCAGGCCCTCTTCTATCTGGTATTCTCCGGTCAGGGGATGCATAAGAGGGGCTACCGCATCCACCAGAGTGAAGCGATGCTCAAGGAGCATCTTGCAGCTGCGGTGATCATGCGTTCAGGATTCAAGAAGCCCTCTCCCGACATAGCAGCACTCCTTGATCCGTTCGCCGGTATGGGAACCATCCCCATCGAGGCTGCCATGATCGCTGCTGATATCGCACCGGGGCTGCTGAACACCAGCAGGTTCGGTTTTGAGAAGTGGCCCAACCATGTCCCGGCTATCTGGAAGGGGATCATCGACGAGGCAGAAGCGCGTAAGCTGCAGGAACACACCGTTCCTCCGATCCATGCATGGGATCGTGAGAGCGAGTTCATCACCTATGCGCAGGAGCATGCTGAAAAAGCCGGTGTGGCAGCCTATATCACCTTCGCCGTGCAGGACTTCACGCGGATCCATGAGGAGTTCCTCCCCGATATCAACGGCATGATCATCACCGATCCTCCCTACGGTATGAGGATGGGCAGTGAGTTCCAGATCCATGATCTCTATAAGCAGATGGGAGAACAGTTCCCGAAGAACTTCCCCGGATGGAGTGCCCATGTGCTGTGCGGAGATGAAGAGCTGCTCAATGACCTGCAGCTCAGGCCGTCTACTACCAACATCCTCTATAACGGTCCTATCAAGTGCGTACTTGCCCATTATGAGATCTTTGACAGTACCACACGTGATTCCATGATCAAGAAGGCAGAGGACAGGAAGGCTGCACGGCTTACCGCACCGCTGGATGAACGGTCTGAGATGTGTGCGAACCGCATGAAGAAGAACAGAAGGATGCTCAAAGCGTATCTCAAGAGGGAAGAGGTCTCCTGTTACCGTCTGTATGATGCTGACATCCCTGAGTTCTCTGCTGCGGTGGATGTCTATGAGAACAGGTGGGTGCATGTACAGGAGTATGCACCGCCCAAGACGATCGATCCCAGACGTGCAGAGAGCAATCTCAAAGGTCTCATCGATGCGGTGAACCGTGTCACCGATATCGACTACAGCAATATTTTCGTCAAGCAGCGAAAGCAGCAGAAGGGGTCCGATCAGTACGAGAAGATCGGTACCAAGGGACAGAACTATATCATCCATGAGCATGGTCTCAAGTTCCTGGTCAACTTCTCTGACTATATCGATACCGGGATCTTCCTTGACCATCGCCCTACCCGCAAGCTGATCAAGGAGATGGCTGATAACTGCAGATTCCTCAATCTGTTCGCCTATACCGGTACCGCCACGGTGCATGCAGCAGCAGGCGGTGCCCTGAGCACGGTCACCGTAGATTCTTCTGCTACCTATCTCAAGTGGGCCGAAGAGAACATGAGACTCAACGGGTATGGCGGTATGAACCACTTCTACTACAAGTCTGATTGTATCACCTGGCTGCAGTCGAACAAGGATCAGTTCGATCTGATCTTCCTGGATCCCCCGACGTTCTCAAACTCGAAGAGCAGAAAGGATTCTTTCGATGTGCAGCAGGACCATCGAGGTCTCATCATGCTGGCCATGCGTCATCTGACGCCGAATGGTACGCTCATCTTCTCGAACAACTTCAGAAAGTTCGTCCTTGATGCCCGTCTTGAACAGCAGTACCTGATCGAAGAGATCACCGATGCCTCGATCCCCGAGGACTTCGTCAGGAACCAGAAGATCCACAGATGCTGGCTTATCAGGCCCAAGCATGTGATCAAGGTCCCGAGTGCAGCCAAGAGAGCAGTCCCTGCCAGAAAGATCAAGCTCAAGAAGCAGATCAGGGATGAGAAACCGCAGGAAGTATAGGAACGAACACGCCCATCGCAAGGCTATCTGATGCGAATCCAGACAGTCACTCATGCATACAAGCGGGGCGAAGGAGAGATCCTTCGCCCTGCTCGTGTATAAGTTTCACACATCTTTATGAACGTCAGCCCTTCCTATTGCCTTGTTCTTTATCTAACAACCGTATCATAACTCTGCATCACAAAGCATATTAATTTGCATATGCCATTTTTAGATGGTATCATATATGTCAAAAAATCTTTTTGCAGAGGTGTTCTATGAAACGACTAGCTGGTATCCTGTTCATGATCATGGCAACCGTTTCTCTTTCCGCCGAACCGAAATCCTTTCTCAGCCAATCCAGTTTTGGATTGTTCACCAATGAGCTTGATGCTTCGATGGAGGTTGGAAGTGATTTTCTTGATCTCGAAGATACCTTCATCTTCGGAGGGTTGACGAATTTGCAACAGATGGGTATTGAATCCTAAAGCTCTCGCCTCTCCGCCATCACAGCGGGAGCACACGTTGATGGTGATAATCCCTGGTCTGGTCTCCTGTCGCTTGATATCACAAACCCCACGGATCTTGTGGCTAATACCAGCATAGATACCTTCAACTATGACACACCGGACAGTAATGGAGTCCCGATACCCTGGATCGAAGAACAGGAGAAAACCACATATGCAGGAAAGATGGCAGATACTATTCGTAATTCTTATCTCTTTGTGACAGAACTCGATGGTAACGTCATAGGTGCAGATCTGGGGATATTCATCGATAACAGCAATTTTGATCCTTCGACGAACAACTTCGACAGGACAACGACATATTACTACGATGCTTCTGCAACTCCAGGAACGACCGAGCCCGTTCCCGAAGTCGACTACACCGTGCACGAACAGAAGTCAACAAAGAACAACAACAGAGATGTGCGCCTGAAAGTCCCCTACTACATTCCGGGAACAGATACGGAGACGACCTATACGGGTATCCTGAACATCGCATCAACTGATCTTTCCTCAACGGTTCGTACATCATATTCAGATACTGCAGATTCCTCATTCACTGAGACTGATATTCTGCACGATGATACAAAGCAGTCATTCTTCATGTTCGATATCGGAGGGATGATGGAGAAGAAACTGCCCTCACTCTTCGGTGGAGACGACAAGGATTTTACTTATCAGGTGCTCGGGACCATCGGATTGAGTTTCACACGATATTCTGAGATAACCGAAACACTTGTAAAGGACTATACAGCAGGGACTCCTGCAGTTGATTCGACATATGATAAGGATACCATCGATAGAGCCACTACCCCTTCCATGAAAGTTCAGCTTCTTGCCGGTGCCAGCCCTAGCTTCTCTTATGACCTGGGTAACGGGATCACTCTCAAGATGAGGCCTTCAGCACAGGTAGGCCTGTTGAGCTCCAGCCCTGATCTGGTCGCTATGATGAAAGAGAAAGTGGAAGTAGATACGACTGACACGAATGATGATGGTGAGATCGTTGAGGGTACCGATCGTATCGTGACCACAACTACGACCTATACCAACACGACCATCTTGGGAACTGATAAGGAACGTAACACTTCCCTGGACCTTGCCCTCGAAGGAACTTGCGCTCTGAACTACCAGCCTGAAGGTTGGAAAGTAGGCTTCACCCTCGGATCCTACATGGGTTGGTATTCATCTGCACAGATCATCACTTCGAAGATGAGTACCTGGACAGAGACAGAGGTCGATAACGATGCCGGGACAATAACCACTACAGTTACCAAAGGAGACAGCGGTAATGGCAATTCCTCTGATCTAGTCTTCTCTCGGAGACCCATGATAAGCAATGATCTATGCATCAATGTTGATATCGCAGAGAACTTCAGCATGTATGTCAAGTTCAATGGTATCGAGCTTACAGATATCGGGAACCTCACCATACAATCAATAATCGCACTATAGAGCGGTACTTGGTACCAGCTCTTATCTCCCTATCTGAGCCATCGAGTCTTCTCGATGGCTCTTTGTATCCATTCACTGCTGAATCGCACCTGATAAGCTGTAGAAATCCCTTTGCCTGAGATAGAGACTCACCCGGTTCTTGCAGAGATCTCAGGATCAAGACAGTAGCCTCTGATGGACAAGAAGAACAGGAATACCTATCGCATTGAGATAACGTACATAGAGACCAACAAGTGTTCGAAGATAGAGAGGTTCAGTAGCGACCTGCTTTCGTATGAATGCATGATAAACCCCAGCACAGGACAAAATACCGTCTGCTCTGTGAAGCCTGTACAAGTTCTGATTACGACAGCCAAACCTATAACCCAGGAACCGATTCCCCTTTCATAAGAACAGGTCAGGTATATCACCTATCAATGATACTGCAGGATTGTCTACACGATATGCGTACATGATCTGAAGGTAGGATAGGGTCGCACCTGCAGCTAGAACTGATTGATGGTATCAGAGGATCCAGGTATGAAAGTACATACAGAGGACCTATGAGCCTGCTGGATCATATAGATCCCAATGTAAAGAAGACAACCTGTAATTCTTTGAGCCAATAGAGCCACCAGCAGGTCCTGCAGGGTACAATACGAGAAAGCTCATGCTTGAATGCTGTTCATACCAGTAGTCCTGGTCCTCTTCCAGAGTTAGACAGGCTGTGCAGTAACGCGACTTCACTGTACCATTAAAAAGGCCGTCCTGTTAAGGACGGCCCATATAATCAAAAATTAACTATCAAGTCTTACAGAGCGATTGATACCTTTGCGGTAATTGATCCCTTGTGACCATTGTCGTAAGATCCAGCAAGATCTGCTTCAGTGATGTCATCACCAGCATAGCCGAGGCTCACTGTAGCTCCATCGATAAGTGTTGTGCTTGCAATCTCTGCAGCTGCATCAATAACGTTATCGCTATTGATTCCACCACCAACTGTCACAGTATAATCAGCAGCTGTGTATACAACTTCTGCACCTGTGTTCCAAGCTGAAGCATCATCGATTGTGAAATCAGCACTTACAGCAAGTTCTTCAGTCGCATCAACTGCGACTTCTGCTGTCAGTTCCCATGCGCCTGCAAAATCGATTCCTGAACCGGTAAGGGTCAGAGATACTGGAGCATAGACGACTGCGAGCTGTGCAGCAAGTCCAGCACCATCAGCAGCAGCATCGCTTCCGTAGAATGCTTTTGCTGTAATATCTGCATCGCTTACAACAGTGTTAGCCATGAAAGACATATCGAACAGAAGAGTTCCACCAAGGTCTGCAAAGTCTGCAGCAGCTTCAACAGTCATAGTATCTGCAGCGTAAGCAGCTTTTACTGACATATCAAAGTTACCCTCATCAAGTCCAGCACCAACACCAACGGTCACGCCTTCAGCGAGTTCCATTGAAGCTGCACCGTAGAATGCATATGTTACATTCGTTGCATCGTCATAGTAGTCTGCACCAATGGTGTAGTCTCCGTAGGTAAAGGTGAATCCACCCTCATCACCGAACGCACCTGATACGTTGTTGTCATCTGCATCAACTTCATCACTTCCATCAAGATCCTGGAATGATGTTGCATAGTTCAGTGCATTATCCATACCAAGGATGCTCAGTTCCCAGTCGGGACCAACGATCTTAGCTACGTCGATCGATACATCAGAAGCGATCTCATCGCCACCCTCTTCAGCAAGAGTTGGATCAGTTGTGTCATCTTCATTTGCATCAACACCATCGATGTTCACATCGATAGAACCACTCATTTCAATGACTGCATAGACATCAGCATCTCCTGATGCACTTGCAGAAGCTGAATCCAAGGTGAATGAGAATTCAACATCACCTGTGTCTGTACCATTTACTAGACCGTTTGCTGTTGTGTCCAGATCGTAACCAAGTGAGAGATCAGCAGATCCGGTCAATGTGATTTCCGCAAAAGCCATACCGCCGATAAGAAGCAGCGCCAAAAGTACGATAGATAATTTTTTCATACTTCCTCCTAAAAAGTTCGGGGCAGGCCAAAGACCCGCATAATCCCTTTTATTTAGCTATACTTCGACAATTATAACAACCGAGTCGTACACTGTCAAGAAATTATAGAATTCTCACTACGAAAGAGCGTTCTATGCATAACAGATGGTGTATACCTCCTAATTGGTATAATTCTCTCCGTATAGTGTCTATTGTTAAAAGTGCTCAGATGTCTGTGCATGTGAGGCACACTAAAACAATACAACCACTATAGCATATTAATACAATAATTGATAAGTAAAAAGTGAATATCTTGTTAAATTAGGGGTGGATTGTGTATTTAAGATAGTTTAGTGAGGGTTTCTCAGCCTTTCTGAGTCTGAATATCACGCCAGGAACTCAGATCTAGGGCAAATCTCTTGGCGATGAGCTCAAAACCGCGACGCTCCAGAGCCGGTGAAAGCACTGCCGCCTTGCCGCTGAGCTCCATGATGATGCGATCTGCACCCTCCTGCTCTGCACGCTTGCATAGAGTGTCTGCCAGTAGCTTGAAAATGCCCAGACCACGGAATCTGGGTTCGACATAGAGGTGACGGACCATATAGATCAGTGAATGCTCATCGATGGACATCGGCTTCGCACCGATGAACCCGGCAAATTCCTCTGACGGGGACTCGACGAAGACCATGAGCCACTGCTGATCGAACTGTTCCCAGGACTCCTCGTACTCACCTGCAAGCAGATCACTTACCGGATACCCCAACGAAGAGAACTCGATGCGAAGGCGATTCGTACCGATCTCCTTTATGTGATCTTCCCACTTCTTCATATCATAGGAGATGATGAAGTCTGAGAGGATCAGATCGGTGACATTCTCCTCCGGTTCTCCCAGGCTCTTGAGATAGAGGACCTCGGTCTGCTGCTCATACCAGCTGTAGATCTGCTGCTTGATCTCCCGCTCCTTGAAGTAGAACCACAGCCTCTCTACCGCAGGCTCCTCTTTGAGGACATTCTTGAACTCCCTGAAGACACCCTTGCCCCGAGCGAGGGCATCATGGAGCTTCTGCCTGTAGATGGGGTTCCTCAGACTGGCAACGAACTTCTCCATGACCCTGAACCCGTCTGAGGGACGCCACAGCGGTATATCGACGAACCGTTCTCGATCATGCACATCACTGCCGCGAAGCAGATTCTTCTGCACAGGGAGACCGCTCTGCAGATCCAGAAGATACAGCTGTGACTGATCTTCCATACAGAATACGATCTGATAGACGAACTCATCAGAGAGTGGAGGCATCTGATACATCGGGTCCTTCGTGGCTTCAGTCTCTTTCATACCCTTGTATTGTAGCGGTAAGTCGGTAAGAAGTAAACTATTGATTGCATTTTACCTGCAGCTGCAGCTGACGCCATCCTGAATACGGTTACATCACCCTCAGACCCTTGACTTACCTCCTGATAAATAAGATAGTCAAGGAGTGAATAACTTATTCAGGAGTGTATAATAAATGAGTATTATTGAATTTATCGAAGCTAGAGAGATCTTGGATTCTCGAGGGAACCCGACAGTAGAAGTAGACGTAATCCTTGAAGACGGTTCTATGGGAAGAGCTGCAGTACCATCAGGTGCTTCAACAGGAGTCCACGAAGCAGTCGAACTGCGTGATGGCGACAAATCACGTTACCTGGGAAAAGGTGTCCTTAATGCTGTAGAGAATGTGAACAATATCATCGCTGCAGAACTGATCGGACTCGACGCCCTCGATCAGGTCGATGTCGACCGTGCCATGATCGAACTTGACGGAACGGAGAACAAAGGAAAGCTGGGAGCCAATGCGATCCTCGGCGTATCGATGGCCGTAGCACGAGCTGCTGCAGACTTCCTTGGCGTTCCACTGTTCAAATACCTCGGCGCATACCACTCATGTGTACTGCCTGTTCCCATGGCAAACATCATGAACGGCGGATCACACGCCGACAACTCTGTGGACTTCCAGGAATTCATGGTCATGCCCGTCGGAGCTTCATCGATCAGAGAAGCCGTACGTATGACAGCAGAAGTGTTCCACAATCTGAAGAGCATACTCAAAGCAAAAGGATACAGCACAGCAGTAGGAGATGAGGGTGGATTCGCTCCAGACCTCAAGTCCAACGAAGAAGCATGTGAACTGATCCTCGAAGCGATCGAGAAAGCAGGCTACAAAGCAGGAAGAGATGCAGATTTCATGATCGCACTTGACCCTGCCATGTCAGAGCTCTTTGATAAAGAGACCAAGACCTACGAACTCAAATGGACTTCAGGGGCTAAACTCACCAGTGCCGAGATGGTCGACTACTGGGCTGACTGGGTAGAGAAATACCCTATCATCTCCATCGAAGACGGCATTGACGAAGACGACTGGGAAGGCTGGAAGCTTCTTACTGACAAGATCGGTGATAAGGTACAGCTCGTCGGAGACGACCTGTTCGTCACCAACACCAAACGACTTGAGAAGGGAATCGCTACCGGCGTAGCAAACTCCATCCTGATCAAAGTGAACCAGATCGGAACCCTTACTGAGACCTTCGAAGCTGTCGATATGGCTAAGAGAGCAGGATACACCGCAATCGTATCTCACCGATCAGGAGAGACCGAAGACAGCTTCATCGCTGACCTGGTAGTAGCTCTTGAGACTGGACAGATCAAGACCGGTTCCATGAGCCGATCTGACAGACTCGCCAAGTACAACCAGCTGATGAGAATCGAAGATTACCTGGAAGGGACCGCTTCATACCCCGGTATGAAGACCTTCAACATCAAAGGCTAATCTTCCTGCATACTGATAGAGGAGGGGCCCGATCAGATGATCGGGCCCCTCCTTTACTATATACCCGCAGGACATCTCCTGCGATCTTCCTGATCAGATACCTACCAGAGCAGCACCACCCTGCCCTCCCTGCTCATCAGACCAATATCAATACATCCACAGCCTCTTCGCTCCTTTTCCAGTTCCGTCCTTTATATATGTATCAAGATACCAAACTGTACTGACAGTGATGAGCCTGCTGCTTTCAGCTGCCAGACATCACAGGTTGGCAAGCTGCTTGCTACAGGACCTTGTACCAGAGCCCGAGCAGGACAGAGACTGAATCGATCGGGTCCACACCCCCCTCAAGCTCAGCCCCTACGAACAGGTTCGCCCTTCCAAGCAGATAATGGAACTGCAGCCCTGCCCCGTACCCGAATACCACCGGCTGTTCGATCAGGTTGTGCAGATTCACCGAAGCACTCCCGCTGATATAGTACTGATCCTTCAGCAGCGCATGGATGAGGGCCTCAGCAGAGATCAGCACATCGGGAACGAAGTGCGCTGCCCCGCCCCATATGCTGACCAGTGGGATCTCCAGTGATGCATCAGCCCGGTACCAGATATGATCTGAGAGCTCTGCGCCGTAGAGCGCAGCTGCTTCGAGACCGAAGCTGAACTCCCTGCTTGCCCCGTCATAGTCACTGTAGAACCCGGGGGTCATCCCGACAAAGAGATCATACCCGTCAAAGAACATCGGATACAGTTCATTGTCAGACCAGCGGCCGGTGGCTGCTGCTGTCTTACCGAGCCCCAGCTGCAGCTGTGTACTGATCGTGGTCCTGTCTGCATACAGGATCGGCTTCAGGCCGATATAGCCATCGGGGATACGGTAGATGTCCCATCTCAGAGAACTGCTCAGCTCCCCCGCACCGAGGGAGGCCGTGTCTTCGACACCGAACCAGGTGTACTCATGTGTGAGGATCAGGGGTGTGAAGGTAAAGAGCTCTTCATAGGAGGGCCGCAGGAATCCCAGTTTGACTACCTGCGCCTGCAGGGAGAGCTCATAGGAGAAGCGGTCCTGGGTCTGGAGATGGGAGAAGGTGATGAAGGGGTCGATTCCCAGCCAGGTGTCATCGGCAAGTGAGATCAGGTTCGAATCAAGGACCTTCGAACCGATGAGGACATCGGTGTGCTGCTCTTCTGCAGCAGCAGGGCTGAGCATACAGGTCAGAAGTACCAGGGACCAGAGTATTCTTCTCATACAGGGACCTCTCATACTACAGATTATCGCTGATGCACAGAGGTAAATCAAGATTTCAGGAGGTGGTTTTTCTATCTGTGATCAATCTTCTTCAGGGCTGCTCAGGCGATCCACGGCCAGCTTCACATCCCGATAGGGAAAGCCCTTTCGGACCAGACGGGCGATGAACCTCACCGGATCCTCACCGCTCTTGCGGTACTTCAGTACCGCACGCTGCACCAGTTCCTGCGTATCGATCTGCGCTTCTTCCACAGCCTCTTGGGCGATCTCATGGGAGATGCCTTTCTGTGCCAGCCCCGCGATGAGCATCATGATACTCATCGGACGTTTTCGCAGACGAATGCGGATCCAGATCTCAGCGAACCTGCGATCATCTAGCAGCCGGGACGCGATCAGATCGGCGATCACCCGTTCGATGACCTGTTCATCATAGGACCGCTTGATCAGCTTCAGCCGCAGTTCCTGGACACTGTGATCTCGCATGGCAAGAAGGTCCAACGCCTTGAGCCTGACAGTCATCATCTCGCACTCAGCCTGCAGGCTGAGATACTCCTGTTCTGTCAGGCTCTGAGCATCACGCAGAGCAAGCCGCTCCACGATAGGTCTGGGAATGAAAAAAGAGGAGCCATCCTCCGACACAGCGAAATAGCCCTTGCCGGCAGCTCCTCTTCTGATATGTCCGAAGACTGACTGATTAACGTTTTGAGAACTGGAACTTAGCTCGTGCGCCTTTCTGTCCATACTTCTTTCGTTCAACCATTCTGGAGTCTCGTGTCAAGAATCCATTAGCTCTCAGGACCTTGATATTGCTCTCATCGTAATGTGCGAGTGCACGAGCGATGCCGTGTCGGCAGGCACCAGCCTGTCCAGACGGTCCGCCGCCCTTCACATTGATGACAATATCAAATTTGGTTAGTACATCGGTAACATCCATCGGCTGTTTCACCACATAGACAAAACTCGGGTTACCAAAGTAATCTTCTACAGTCTGGTCATTCACTTTGATCTGACCGTTTCCCTCTCGGAGGTAGACTCTCGCTATAGCTGTCTTTCTTCTTCCTGTTCCCAGTGCAAGGTTTACATTATTCACCACTGTATCGCTCCTGAACCTTAAATTTCTACCTTGATAGGCTGCTGGGCAGCATGTGGATGGTCTGCGCCCGCATAGACTTTCAGATTAGTGAAGAGTGTTCTTCCCAATCTGCCTTTTGGAAGCATGCCACGGATAGCGTGCTCCATGGGGAATACCGGTTTTCTGACAACCATGTCTTTGTAGACTTCACTTGTCAGCCCGCCGGGATACCCTGAGTGACGGTAATAGATCTTCTTATCTTCTTTTCCGCCGGTCAGTGCTGCTTTCTCAGCATTGATGATGATAACAAAGTCACCAAGATCCTGGTGCGGTGCGAATTCAGGCTTGTTCTTGCCTCTCAGAATGTTAGCAGCTGCTACAGCTACTCGGCCCAGACGTTCGCCTTCAGCATCGATGAGATACCACTTTTTTACGACGTCTTTCGGTTTTACAAATATCGTTTTCATATCTTCTACCCTATTATGGAAATAGCATTCAATCAGTGTAAGCGGTGTATCTTTTCATATTTACCGCCTAATGTCAATAAGCTCAAAGAATCGTATGCGATTTTTTATCCGGGCATACCAATCCCCAATCCTGAGCTAACCATTGTTCCCTTTCCGCCCTCACGTCCACTTGCTTTTTGCCATGTCTGTCAGTATCTTCACACTATGAACATACATATAGACACAGACAAGTGTGCCGGTTGCGGACTGTGCAGCCATATAGCACCAACACTCTTCTTCATTGACGGATACCATGCGTGCCTGATGCCTGACAGCGAAGAACTCATCAAAGATGACGAGATCCTTCGGTGCAGAGTCCAGGAGATCCTGGAGACCTGCCCCCTTTCGGCCATCACCATCGAATACGATGAACAGGACCAGCCGATCACCAACGAGCAATGTGCTGATCACTTCCTGTTCTTTGCGCCGCCATCGGAGAAGACGAACTAGCAGCTTCTGCCTTACAGCAGAGGCGCTTCTGCCCTCTCTTTCGGACAGCTGCATGCATCATACCGCTGTCTCATCCACCATTGATCGATCTCACGAACCGCAGGACACCCTGTATCTCGCCCTCAGAGAACTCTCTGGGGATGATCACCGGGTAGTTCTCGCCCGGAGGCAGCAGAACTCCCTGCTCGAGGGCTTTTTTGAAGACCTCGATGTACGCAGCCGATTCCAGCCGTGTGTTGATATACGGGCCTCGTCTGTCCCATTCCAGCACATCGATCAGTCGCTGGAACTCCGAACCATACCCGAGAGGGCTGTGCATCTCACGAATCAGAGCAGATATCGTTTTGATCAGCGCATCAATCAGGAACGGAGAGAGCATATCAGAGGCAGGCATCTTCTTGAGTGTTTCAATATCACGTACACATACCACGTTCGGAGCAAAACTTCCCGGGAAAGGAAAAATTGGTAGAAGCAAGTCAGGCTTAACTTGCTGCTCCGGAAGGAATGGTCGCCAATACATCATTCGTTCATCCACCGTACCGGTCATCGCAGGGTCAAGGATATGGCCGCCTTTCACCCGCTTTCCCGTTGCCATGGACAACGCCTCAAACGTCCGTTCTCTGTTCGCATACACACGGAATGCTGGATAGTCAGTGAACATGAGTTTCAATATTTTTTCAAGCCTTCCATCGTAGATTGAAGGATATTCTGCAAATAATCCACGGGAAATCGTCGATTTCACCGCCTGAGAGATTCCCGGCGGCCGATGCCCGAGCAGGGCTCTGCCATTATTCTGGTACAGATCGATATAGCGCTGGCCGGTCCGGTCATAGAGCCGGTACCCTCTGGCACGTACGATGATCGGCATCGTATACGCATGTTGACTCAGTTCTTTTCCCATATGTCTATCTTATCAGTCCTTTGCAATCTTCTCAAGCGGTGCATACTTGGTGATGAACTGCATTCTGGTGCCGGTATCGAATCCGACGACTACCATCTCACGCCCGTTCTCTATCCGTGAAGAGACAATATACCCGTTCCCGTAGGCATCATGGAAGACCCTGTCACCCGGGGCATACTCACCCCGCTCGGTCTTCTGCGTCCTGTCCTGCACGATCCTCCGTGCAAAGGCCGAAGGCTCCCGGCTGCCAGCCCTTCTGGTGATCTCATACCCGGCCTCACCCGAGAACTCCGAGGAAGGGCGACCTGCGGTAACCACATACTCCATCGGCAGCTCCTTGAGGAACCGGGAGGGCATCTGGTACTTGGTCTGTCCCCAGAGCGAACGACGGCGGCAGGCTGTGAAGTAGAGCTCATCACGGGCACGGGTGATGCTGACATAGAAGATCCTTCGCTCCTCTTCTATATCCTCATCACTCTCGCTGGCCCTGCCGGGGAACAGCCCCTCTTCCATCCCCGAGATGATCACCCGGTCGAACTCCAGCCCCTTGGTGTTATGCATGGTGATCAGCGTCACGCCAGGCTGACTTGAAGGGTCGTGCATACCGACGGTGGTAGGATCGAGCTCAAGCGTCTCCATGAACCGTACCAGCCCCTCCCGTCCTCTGGGATAGATCGTCACCGCATTGACCAGCTCTTCGAGGTTGTTGAGTTTCTGCGTGGAGGCGATCAGATCCTGCTGCCGGTAATGCTCGATGAGGCCGAACTCCTTGAGTGTCTCCTGCGTGAAGACCGGCAGATCGACCGTATCAAGCCGCACTCCTGCCCGTTCATAGGCAGAGAGGAACTCCAGAGCACCCTTCTTGGCCTTGCCTTTGAGCTTGCCCTCAAGGGCAAGCTTCATCCCCTCGATGCAGTCGCCTCCGCTGCTTGCAGCACAGGAGAGCACAGCACTCAGCGATGAGGGACCTATGCCCCGGACCGGTTTGTTGGCGATCCTGCGAAAGGAGACCTCATCGGAGGGATTGAGCAGCAGCGACAGGATCGCCAGGGCGTCCTTGATCTCCTCACGGTCATAGAACCGCAGGGCACCGATGATCTTATAGGGGATCTTCATCCGCATGAAGACCGTCTCGAAGGCTGCCGACTGGGCATTGGTCCGGTAGAGGATAGCCGTATCATCGTACCGATGATCTTTGCTGACGAGCTCTGCACAGTACTGTGCCTCGGCGAACTGATCCTCGAAGAAGGAGAGGGCGGCCTTGCTGCCGTCCTCCCGATCGGTACGCAGCACCTTGCCGTGCCGTCCGGTGTTGTGTTTCACCACCGCTGCGGCGATGGCCAGGATGTTCCCGGTCGAACGGTAGTTCTGTTCGAGCTTGACCACTTTCGTACCGGGGAAGTGATCCCCGAAGGTGAGGATGTTTCGCAGTTCAGCCCCCCGGAATCGGTAGATCGACTGATCGTCATCTCCCACGACACACAGGAAGGTCCCCTCACTGTAGAGCTGCTGCAGCAGTTTGAACTGCGCGACATTCGAGTCCTGATACTCATCGACGAGGATCACCCGAAAGCGTGAACAGACGTTGCGACGGATCTCCCGGTTATCACGGAGCAGCTCGACAGAACGCATGATCAGATCCCCGAAATCCACATTGCCGATCGATCTCATCTTCTGTTCATACGCCCGGTACATCGTGGGAAATCGAGAATCCATGCTGATGTTGTTCAGATCATCATCGGGGGTGAGACAGTAATCCTTCGCCCTGCTGATCCATCTGGCGATCGGTTTGAGCTCCTTCCGCTTGTAATCAGGATAGATGCTGTGCAGCACCGTGACCGCATCCTCATCATCATAGATGGTGAAGTGAGCTGAAAGCCCGAGATCTGCCGCATACCGCCTGAGCAGCCAGGCACCGAAGGCATGGAAGGTACGGATCATGGAGTACTGTGCTCCGTCCGCCATGCGGTCGAGCCGCTGACGCATCTCCTTGGCAGCCTTGTTGGTGAACGTCACCGCCATGATGGAGTAGGGGTTGCATCCCAGCTCCCTGATGAAGTAGGCGATCTTCGTGGTGATCACCCGGGTCTTGCCAGACCCTGCCCCGGCAAGCACCAGCAGCGGTGCCTCATGTTCAAGCACCGCTCTCCTCTGTTCCTCGTTCAGTACGCTCAGCAGGTCATCCGCTCTCTCAGTCATCTTCCCTTCCCCGTTCGCCTCTCGTCCAGATATACACCATCAGACAGGGATCGCTTCAAGATCCACACCGATGACCCTCGTGATCCTGCACAGCAGCCGGTCCCCCGGTCTTCCGTGATCTGAGAGCACGACCACCAGACCATCGACCTCCGGTGCCTGTGAGGCGATCCTGCCGATCAGCAGCTCCTCACCCTCCACACACTCCTCGATGAGTACCGGCAGTTCACGGCCGACCCATCGGGCCAGCTGCTCTTCGGTGATCTGCTGCTGGACCGCTTCGAGCTGTGGTTTGAAGATCTCTGCCTGCTCGATGGCAGCGGCATGCTCCTGTTCACTGCGATCGGCGTAAGCCGGCGTCCCCTCTTCGAGGGAGTAGATGAAGCAGCCGGCCCAGTCGAGCCGGGCATCTCTGACGAACTGCAGCAGCTCGTCTCTGGCCTGCTGATCCTCATTGAGGAATCCCAGCAGGAAGGTGGATCGGATCACCGCATCGGGCACTTCCGCCCTGATCTCTTCGATCAGCTGCAGATAGCTCTGAGCACTGCCGGTCCTCCCCATGCTCCGCAGCACCGGTACCGATGCATGCTGGAAGGGTATATCGAAATAGGGTGCGATCGTATCGCGTGAGCGGATGAGCTTCGGCAGCTCCTTCGGGAAGTCATCCGGATGGATATAGAGAAGACGGATGAGAAAATCCCCGGGAAGCAGCGAGAGGGCATCAAGGAGTTCGAGGAACTCCGACCCCCCGCGGTCGCGACCGAAGGCTGCAAGGTCCTGAGCGATCAGGTTGATCTCATAGACCCCGCTGGCGATCAGCTCTCTGACCTCGTCGATCACATCCTGCTGGCTCCTGCTGCGAAGCGGACCCCGGATCAGCGGGATCGCACAGTATCGGCAGCGGTGATCACACCCCTCTGAGATCTTCACATAGGCAGATCCTGCAAAGGAGAGGAGCTTGTCACGATGCATGTACTCCCGCTTGGATATATCAGGGTAGTCGGGCATGCAGAGCACCCGCTCCCCGTCCATGACGTTCTCAGCCGCAGTGGTGATGACCGCGAGATCATTGTTGCCGAAGAACCCGTCCACTTCAGTCAGTTCCTCGTTCATCTCCTGTCCGTACCGCTGTGCGAGGCAGCCTGTCATGAGGATCTTCGTATCAGGGCAGAGGGCTCTGAGTGAGAAGACCGCATCGAGGGACTCCTCTCTGGCGGGCTCTATGAACCCGCAGGTATTGATCAGGATCAGATCCGCCTGCTGCGGATCCTCCGTATATGACCAGCTGCCGGTCTCTGTGAGTGCTTTGAGCATGACCTCCGCATCCACCTGGTTCTTGGCGCAGCCAAGATTCTCTATGTAACATCTTTTCATGCGCCCATCTTCTCTGATTGTCTCCCCTTGGTCAATATCTGCAGAACGCTCGTGACCGAAGAACTCATGACGGCTAAAAAAACAATTCTCCTGCGTGATGTTATTCTCACAGAGAGTGGGTAATTCGTGGTATCCTGCTATATGAGAAGAGTATACCTGAAGAACTCATCGTAAGGAGATCATAACGGCTGTATTATATTATTGATATAAATCCATATATGTATTACGATCGACAGGTTATATGCAATGCTATACAAAATCTTTCAGCGAGGATAGTCTATGACAAAGTACATCATTAGACGCCTGCTCGGTATGATCCCAACCCTTCTGGTGATCATCACCATAAGCTTCTTCATCATCCGAATCGCCCCCGGCGGACCATTTGATTCAGAGAAAGCTTTACCGGAGCAGGTGCTAAAGAACATCGAGGCCAAATACCACCTTGACGAACCGCTCATCATGCAATACGGCAGATATCTGTTCGATATCGCCAGGGGAGACCTTGGACCGTCGTACCGATATCAGGATAACGATGTCAATTTCTATATCTTCTCCAGCCTTCCAAACTCCATCATGCTCGGGATGATCGCTCTCGGGATAGCCATCATATTCGGTATCAGTGCCGGTATGCTGTCATCGGTCCGGCAGAACACCTGGGTCGATTACACGACGATGTCCATAGCGGTCATCGGTATCTCAGTCCCGCTGTTCGTCATAGGCCCGCTGATGCAGTATGTCTTTGCCCTGCGGCTCGGGTGGCTGCCCACCTCAGGATGGATCGAGAGTGAATACGGGATCAAGACCCTGATCATGCCCGCCCTCACCCTCTCCTTCCCCTATTTTGCCAATATTGCGCGTCTGACCCGATCGAGCATGCTCGAGACCCTCAGAAGCGACTATATCAGGACAGCCAAGGCCAAGGGACTCAAGAACTCGGTCATCCTGTTCAAGCATACCCTCAAAGGGGCCATGCTTCCTGTCGTCAGCTACCTCGGACCTGCATTTGCAGGGATCATCACCGGTTCTGTCGTCGTCGAACAGATATTCCGTGTCCCCGGACTTGGGAAGTTCTTTGTGCAGTCCTCCTTCAACCGTGATTACACATTGATCATGGGAGTGGTTATCGTCTATTCAGTGATTCTGATCGTCATGAATTTCTTTGTCGATATCCTCTACTCATATCTTGATCCAAGAATCTCATACAATTAGGAGTTCCCATTGGCAAAGCTCAAAAAGACTACAGAGACCATGGTCAATGAATTTGACCAGGAACAGAAAGGGAACAGTCTCACACGAGATGCATGGAGACGTCTTAAGAAGAACAAGATGGCCGTACTCAGTATCGTCATCGTAACCATATATGCATTTCTGTCACTGTTCGCATCATTCCTCCCCATCTACTCCTATAAGGAGATCATTCTCGACCACCAGCATCTGAGACCTTCCCTGACCATGACGGCAGGGGAACTCATGGTTGAGAAGAAGATGCGGGACATCTACTTCCAGGCCTATCGGGACGGACGTATCGTCATTTCCGAAGCTGAGGAACTACGGGTAAAAACCATGTCCCCCACCCAGAAGTGGGAGTACTTCACAGCCATCGGTGAGGCGGAGGGCGTGACCCTCACCGCTTCTGAGCAGCGGACTCTGGACCGTATGCTCGAGAAGATCGAGACCGAGCTGATCATCGATATCGACAGGATCCACATCATCGATGAGGACGGCAGGAAGACCGATATCAGGAAGCTCTCCTCCAATGAACTGGTCGACCTCTATGCAGAGCTGACCGGTTCCTCCCGTGACAGCATCATCACTCAGGGTGCCAAAG
>JAIPFY010000033.1 GCA_021736385.1 Spirochaetia bacterium
CACCCGGGACCCCGAGCTCGCAGAGCTCATCAAGTTCGGGTACATGTGTGAACTCGGAGGGGTGATGAGCCCGTTCAATGCCTGGCTCATGCTCAGGGGACTGAAGACCCTGCATGTTCGCATGGAGCGGCACTGTACCAATGCTGCAGCTGCAGCACAGCTGCTGAACGGTCATCCGAAGGTGGAGCAGGTCTACTACCCGGGTCTGGAGACCCATCCAGGACATGCTCTGGCTAAGGAGCAGATGAGAGGGTTCGGTGGAGTGATCAGTTTCGAGGTCAGAGGCGGCTTACAGGCGGCAAGACGCTGCATCAACGCGTTCTCTCTGGCACAGATCGCCGTGAGTCTTGGAGACTGCGAGACGCTGGTCCAGCTCCCCGCAGCCATGACCCACCGGGGCTATGATCATGAGAGACTCAAGGAGTTCGGGCTTACCGAGAGCATGATCCGCATCTCTGTGGGTATCGAACACAGCGATGCGATCCTCGGAGATATCACCCGGGCGCTTGAGACGATCTGATCCCACCAGCGCCCGGGTGTATCACGGCTACTGCTTGGACACCTTCTTGAGGGAAGCCACCAGCCCCGCGATATCGGAGAGATCGGTGGGGATGACCAGCGTACTGGACTCCTTGGCGATCTTACCGAACTCCAGCAGATACTGCTCAGCGATCCGCAGACTGACGGCCTCAGAGCCTCCGGGCTGAGAGACCTCCTGTGCGATGGCATGGATACTCATGGCAGTCGCCTCGGCGATCTGTCTGATCTCTGCCGCCTTACCTGCTGCCTCGTTGATCTGTTTGATCTTCTGCCCTTCCGAACGAAGTTCTATCTCACGCTTGGCAGCTTCTGCCACGTTCACCGTCGCCTGTTTGCGGCCCTCTGATTCAGCGATGACCGCCCGCTTCTCGCGTTCTGCACGCATCTGTTTTTCCATCGCCTCTTTCACGCTCTGAGGCGGTGTGATGTTCTTTATCTCGTACCGGGTGATCTTCACTCCCCAGGGATCGGAGGCCATATCGACAGCCTGCACGATCTCCGCGTTGATGTTATCGCGCTCTTCGAAAGTCTTGTCGAGTTCCAGCTTGCCGATGATGCTCCTCATCGTCGTCTGTGCGATCTGTGACGATGCGAACATGTAGTTGTCGATCCCATAGGATGCCCTTTTGGCATCTATGACCTTCAGATAGAGGATCCCGTCCACCTCCACTGCGACATTGTCACGGGTGATACAGGTCTGCGACTCCACGTCGACGGCGACCTCCTTGAGTGTATGACGGTAGGCGATCCGGTCAAGGAACGGCATGAGCACGTGCAGCCCTGCAGTGAGGGTGCTCTGGTACTTTCCCAGCCGCTCGACCACGAACGCACTCTTCTGCGGGACGATCCGCATACTCGAGATGATGATCACAAGCAGCAGCACTGCCAGACCGATGTAGACGAATATCATAGGGACACCTCTTGTTGGTATAGAATATCTGGATTCACAGCTGCTCTGAGCTGTCAATGCTCTCTACAGTGAGTACGAGCCCGTTCCTTCCGGTCACGCGAACCTTCTCGCCCGCTTCGATCACCTGATCGGACTCCGCCGTCCAGGTGGTCCCCCCGAAGAAGACCGCACCGGGATGATCGGCGGTGATGCGAACCCTGACCACGACTACCGCGCCGATCGCTTCATCACTCTCCTGTTCATCCGAAGTCTTCCGATTCAGGACACGAAGTGCATAGCTGCGCAGCAGCAGCACTGATGCGACTGATACGATCAGGAAGATCAGCAGCTGTAAGGTGAGAGAGAGCGGCAGAAAGGTAAGCAGCAGTGCGGTGACCCAGGCACCGATACCGAAGAAGACGACGATGACACCGGGAGCTGCGAACTCCAGGAGGATCAGGGCAAGCCCTGCAAGGAACCAAAGTAATGCACTGCTCATAGACATCATCTCCTCGATCGATGGGGCACGGTACGATACATGTGCCATACCCTCTCTGTGTCATACACAGTATACCGACAAAATCTCAGGTTTACCAGCTTTTACTGCAGGATGTCGGTTTGACCACGTCCCCTTTTGCTACTATACTCTCAAGCGAAGTCTCACGGGGGACTTGTAACGAAACAGATCATCGAAGAGGAACTACTATGCACATCCGCTCTATCGTACTCACCTCATTGTTCGCCGCACTCATAGCAGCAGGAGCCTACATAGCCATCCCGCTCGCACCGGTACCCATCACATTGCAGACCCTGTTCGTCATCACCGCAGGACTGCTCGGAGGAAGGAGGATCGGGACTGCTTCAGTCGGGATATATCTTGCCGCAGGAGCTATCGGTCTTCCGGTCTTCTCAGGAGGGACCGGAGGTATCGCACATCTGGTCGGACCGACCGGTGGATTCATCTTCGGCTGGCTGCTCAGTGCCTTCCTTGCAGGACTCTTCTCTGACCTGGCAAGGAAGATCATGCATGCTCAGAAGGACCCGGAAGCGGGAGCTGAGCATCAGCACTCCAGATCGGTCATGCTGCTGCTGATCCTGGGGTCACTCACCGCTGCAGTCTCGGTCTATGTCACCGGCCTTCCCTGGCTCAAGTATGCAGTCGATCTGAGCTGGCAGAAGACCTTCGCTGTCGGGATGATCCCCTTCATCCCCGGAGATCTGCTCAAAGCAGCAGCAGGCGTCGCTATCGCACGGGTATTCATCCGAAGGATCGACACCTTCCTCGATACCGAGGGAGCCAGATGAGCCAGCTTGAGGTCCGGGATCTCTCCTACCGATTCCCGGACGGGACCCATGCCCTGCAGCAGGTCAGCTTCACGGTGGAAGAAGGGAGCTTCACGGTGATCGCCGGCAGAAACGGCTCGGGAAAGACCATCCTACTGAGGATACTCAACGGACTGATCAAGCCTACTTCAGGGGACGTGCGCATCGAAGGGATCGATGCAGCGGCACATCCGTATGAGGCGCGTAAGAAGTTCGGTCTGGTCTTCCAGCAGGCTGACAGCCAGATCGTAGGTCAGACTGTCAGCAGGGATATCGCCTTCGGGCTGGAGAACACCGGTGTCTCGAAAGAGGTGCTGAAGGTACGGGTACAGCAGATGCTGGAGATGACCGGTCTGACCCCGCATGCCCACCAGCGTCCGAGGACCCTCTCGGGAGGAGAGAAGCGCCGTCTGACCATAGCCGATGTCATGGCAGTCTCTCCTGGTATCATCGCCCTTGATGAACCGTTCTCAGGTCTCGACTACCCCGGAGTCCTGCAGGTCCTGCATCAGCTGGTACAGCTCAACCGCTCAGGACATACGGTGATCCTCGTCACCCATGACCTTGAGAAGGTCCTCGCACATGCAGACACCCTCATCCTGATGGATCAGGGACGCATCGCGGCGCAGGGACCGGTGCTGGAGACTCTCCCGGCTGCCGCCTCCTGCGGAGTACGCATGAGAAGAGTCCCCACCGCGGAGACGATCAGGGATATGACATGGCTGAACGACTGATCTTCCATTATCATGACCGCGATACCCCGCTTCACCGTCTGGACCCGCGTTCCAAGATGTTCGCGATGGCAGTACTGACGATCATGGTGTTCAACCTACCCCCGGCGGGGCTGCTGCTGATCATGCTCTATACGGCAACAGGCATCATCATTGCCGGCATGCCGATACGTGAGTACCGCAGGGAGTCTCTCTTCTTCGGGATGTTCGCGCTGATCATCTTCCTCACCCGCTGGTGGGGCTCCTCGATGCCGCTTGAAGCTTTGATCGGGTCCCTGCGCTTCCTGACCATCGTGCTCATCGGGATGCTTATGACTGAGACCACCTCACCGGATGATATGGCACTGGCACTCTTCTGGCTGCTGCGCCGGTTCTCACGCAGGGCGGCCTATGGGGCGGCGGCACGGCTGAATCTGACGGTGAGCTTCTTCCCCGTCATCTTCGATGCCGTACAGGAGATCTCAGAAGCCAGGAAGTCCAGGCAGGAACAGCGCCTGCGCAGACCGCTGCAGCGCATGATCTCGATGAGTACACAGATACTCGATGTGATCATAGACCGGGCAGAGGAGATATCCTATGCGCTCGAATCAAGAGGCTTCCGGGAAGATATCCTGCACGGGGAGCTCTCATGGGGCAGACGCGATACGCTGTTCCTGCTGCTCTCGACGCTCTGCTTCACTGCAGCGACAGCCGCCGTACTCATCCCATGATCTTCATCGACCCCCGGTAGATCGACACATCGGTGGTGATGATCATCGCCCCCTCTTTGCGATCGAGGTCTCCGGTGATCTTCTCTATCCCCTCGATGAGTTCGTGCTCCCGCTCTGCCGGGATCAGTGCCATGATGGTCTTGCTCTGATTCTTCCGTTCATTGAAGAAGCCGATGAAGGTGGCAAACAGCGGGATATTCGATATGTAGGCCCCCATCCCCGAGGATTCGGTGATGGTAGCCCCATCGATCCCCTCCTGGATGAAATACTCCAGGATATGATAGAGAAAATCTTCCATATAGAGCACGACATACATCAGTTTCATCTTACGCTTGGCCGTAAGGGTGTCCATACTCTTCTCGACACTGCGCAGGAAGGTCTCGTAGAGCACACCGCTGGTCTTCGCAGCAAGCAGCTCCTTCTTGATATGGGTGGTCCCGAAGGCCCGGGAGATGCTTGCAAGGATCTGCACATGCTCATTCACCTTCTCTGCCGGCCCGATGATGAGAAAGAACAGATGCACCCTCTTGCGGTCGATCGCATCGAACTCGATCCCTGCCTTTGAGGCTGCGATCAGGACCAGGAACCGTGAGAGTCCCTCCAGTCTCATATGGGGAAGTGCCACCCCGTCACCGAACCCGGTACTGCCCTGATCCTCACGGTCCTTCAGTGCCTGATAGATCACATCCACCCCGAACGGGGCGATATCAGGGTTCCTGACCGCCAGACCGGCCAGTTCATGCAGTGCGGTATCCTTCGTACGTGCAGTCATAGCTACACTGCAGCAGTCTTTATCGAGAATCTCGTAGAGTTCCATTAATCTTCCTCCATTGCCCGCCTGATCGCCAGTCGCGAGAGCGACGGGCCTACAAGCTCATTCACAAAGACAGACAGTAATACGATATTCACCATATCAGCGATCTGTTCAGCATACAGGTAGGTAAGTCCTTCGATCATGGGAGATGCCTGTATGAGCAGGACCAGCCCGATAGCCACTCCGGCCTGGGGGATCATACACAAGCCCAGATGGGTCTTCACACAGCCGGTAAGCCCTGAGAGCTTCGCACCGGTGCGCACCCCCCAGTACTTTGCCAGACCGCGGGCTGCGATGAAGGCGAACCCGGTGATCAGGATCTTGGTCTGGAACAGGACCCCCGGATCCAGCTCGGTACCGGCGATGACGAAGAAGAGCGCATACAGCGGCGGGGTGAGCGGTTCGATGGACTTGAACAGTCGATGGTTACGCGGCGATGCATTGATCAGCACGGTCCCTGCTGCCATGTTCGACATGAGCGGTGAGAGGTTGAGGATCGTGGCAAGGGCCGTCTCGATGAAGATGATGCCGAGTGTGATCAGCAGCATCTCATTGATCCCGTTCTTCTTCCGAGTCATCAGATGGATGAGAGCCCCCGCAGCCCCACCCATGAGCAGGGAGAAGGCGATCTCCTCGAAGGCATGCAGGATCAGGAAGCCCGCTCCGCTTGATGCGGGATTGAGGATCCCGACGACCAGGGCGAAGACGACTCCGAAGATCGCCACGCAGCCGGCATCATCGAGAGCCACCAGCCCGTACAGATAATCGACGAACCGTCCGTGGGCTCTGAGGTTCTGCACGATAGCTACGGTGGCAGCCGGGGCTGTCGCCGTGGAGATGGCACCGAGCAGCAGGGCGAAGGGCAGATCGACCCTGAACAGCAGCATGACCACCGTGACCGCCGCGAACGTGAGCCCTACCTGCAGGATCGTCATGATCACGATCTCCCGGCCCATGCTCTTGAGTTTCGCGGAGTAGAACTCACCGCCGATGGTCAGGGCGATCAGGCCCAGAGCGACATCGGTGACGAACTTCAGGGATTCACCCATCTCGGGATGGATGATCCCAGTGACCGTATCACCCATGATCAATCCTGCGAAGATGTAGCCGGTGATCTCAGGCAGTCGTACTCTCACGACCAGCCTGCCCATGATGTACCCGAAGAACAGCAGCAGTCCCACAGTCAGCAGCCCGTTGCTCCCGGCAATGGTACGGAACTCTATCAGTGTGTGTGTCAGTTGATTCATGAGCTACATTGTACAAGGTATGCAGATACCGGGCAATCATTTTGTTTTAATATTTCTGTGCTGACCGTCCATCTTCCGGATGACTTCTCAGAAGTTCTTCGCTATACTCATCTGCATATGAACACGACGATGATCTTCACCCCCCTGGCGATCCTGAACGGCAGTCTGATCGCGATCATGATCCTCTTCAATACCCTGCTCGGCAGTGCCGTCGGGCTCACCTTCTCCATCCTGGTGATCCAGAGTGCGGGGCTGCTGCTCACACTGCTGCTGTCCCTGCTTCGAAGCTATCCCAAGGGAGCTCCCGCCCCCGCGTACCTGAGGATCGGGGGAGCGCTCGGGGTTCCCATCGTGCTGCTGAACACCATCTGCTTTCTCAATATAGGGGCTTCACTCACGCTCGCCTGCGGGGTCCTCGGTCAGGCCTCGGCCTCTCTGGGAGCAGATCTGACCGGGTTCCTCGGAGTTCGCCGATATGCCTTCGAAAAGCAGAAACTCATCGGGTTCCTGATCTCTCTGGTCGGGGTCGCCGTCATGGCCGTAGGCGGGAGCTTCTCACCGCTCTATATCCTGCTTGCGTTCTCTGCAGGCATCATCACGATCATCCAGATGATCATCAACTCGCAGCTTGCCGTGCGGATCGGGCTGTTCCGCAGCACCCGCAGCAACTTCGTAGGAGGGCTCATCGCCAGTGCGGCCCTCTGCCTCGCTGCAGGGGTCTCTCTCTCAGAGAGCGTGCGGCTGCTTCCGGACGTCCCGCTGCAGTATATCCTCGGAGGAGGCTGGCTCGGTGTCGTGATCGTCTTCACCATCAACTGGATCCTTCCCAGAATCCCGACAGTCTACTCCTCTCTGCTGATGTTCTCAGGTCAGATCATCACCGCGATCATCATCGATGCCATGAGATACGGGTTCTTCCCCCGCGATCAGCTCATCGGAGCGATCTGCATCCTTGCCGGGATGCTCTACAATGTGAATGTTGACAGGATCGAGGAACAGAAGCGCTCCGCTGTCAGCTGATCCGATAGCGCGGTGACTGCTCGGCAGCACTCTCAGCCTCACAGAAGATGAACCCCTCTTTGACCAGGGCCTCTACACAGCTGTCTATGCGGCTTGCATCGAACTTGAGCGATGCATAGAGTTCCTCTACCGTTGAGGCTCCCCGCTCGGTGAAGACCGTCAGCAGTTCTCCTCTGATCTGTCTGTTCGAGTTCTCGAACTTCGCCTGCCGGGTGTAGTGGGCACTGCGGCGGTTGGGATTGGGGACCATGGTCTTGAGATAGACCCCGTAATCCATCAGGGCATAGTACCAGTTCCTCGGGTCCCTGCGGTCAAGCAGGGTCTCGAGCAGCACATAGAGCTCCCGGTCATGGACCTGATCGACCCCATGGTAGAAGAAATAGATCAGGACCCTGCGGATGTTGGTCTCAAGATAGAGGGAGGGTATACCATGGGCAAACGCCAGCAGGGCAGCAGAGGTGGCAGGCCCTACCATGGGCAGGGCTTTCAGCTCCTTCTGATCGACCGGCAGGGTCCCCGCATACGTTCGTGTGCTGATCTCTGCGATCTTCTTGAGTGCAAGGGCCCTTCGGTTATACCCCAGACCCTTCCAGCAGGAGAGCACATCAGTGAGGGAAGCCCGTGAGAGCGCCTCGAGGGTCGGCCACCGCTGGAGGAACTCCTCATACTTCGGGAGTGCACGGGCGGTCTGTGTCTGCTGCAGCATCATCTCTGATAACAGGATATGATAGGGGTCAGAAGTCTCTCTCCAGGGAAAGGAACGCCCTGACACTCTGTAGTGGCTGTATATGATCTCCCGGAACGAGTCGACGACCTCACCGGTGACCGCTATCCCCTCAGGGAACGGCTGCGGCAGCTGGTCGAACTCGACCCGGGGTTCAGAGCTCTGCTTTCTCACGTTTCTTCTTCACCGTCTCTGCTTTCCGGCTGATCTTGTTCCAGGTACCCGAGAGACCCATGGCCTTCCGCATCAGCATGATCGTCTCTCTGGACTCCCTGCGCATCTTCATCGTTCCGTCATAGATGACTTCATCGACGAGACCGGAGATCCCGGAGAACTGTTCCCTCCGCTCCCTGATGGGGATGAGGGTCTCATTGAGGGCTCGCACGAGCTTCTCCTTGACCTCGACATCCCCTACTCGTCCTTCCCGGTAACGCAGCTTGAGGTCTTCCACCTCCGCCTTGTCATGATTGAAGACATCATGGTAGATGAATACCGGGTTGCCCTCTACGGTTCCCGGGATGTCGGCTCGGATCCGGTTCGGATCGGTATACATGCCGAAGACCTTCTTTTTGACCGTCTTCTCATCATCGGAGAGAAAGATCGCGTTGTTGAGCGATTTTGACATCTTGGCGTTGCCGTCTGTCCCCACGAGCGACCCCACTTCACCGACAAGCACCTCTGGGACGGGGAATACCTCACCGTAGAGATAGTTGAACTTCCTCGCGATCTCCCGTGTCAGTTCCACATGGGCTTCGTTGTCTTTTCCCACCGGGACCAGATGAGCTCTGGGCATCAGGATATCGGCGGCCTGAAGCACCGGATAGCCAAGCAGCCCGAAGGGCATCTCATTCAGATCTGCAGAGCGTGCCATCTCCTTGAGACTCGGGACTCTCTGGAGCCTCGGGACACTCACCATGTTCTCGAAGAGCAGGTTCATCTCATAGATCTCCGGAACCGCTGACTGCAGATAGATCACCGCCTTCTGAGGGTCTATCCCGCAGGAGAGATAATCGAGGACCATCTCTCTCGCATGCTCGGCGATCTGTGCGATATGCTCTTTACCGGGTTTTGTGGTGAGGGTATGCAGATCCGCGATGATGAAGAAGCACTCGTAGGACTCCTGCAGGCGCACACGATTCTGAAGAGAACCAAGATAGTGACCGAGATGCAGTTTTCCAGTAGGCCTGTCGCCTGTCAGTATTCGTTTCCGTTCCATTTCAAGCCTCTTTATGATGCCGATCCGCAGCAAGCAGAATCTGTCCGCGTACATGTGAGATCAGTACAGGAATGTAGTATATGATAGACCCTCTCGAACATGAGACATGATCGGAAGAGATATGACTCAGACTCTATAACCCAATGAAAGATTTGTCTAGCCCTGAGGGTTCCCGTCGGGCGATCGTTCCTTCTCTGATCCGGTCTGCATCCTGCTCAATCTTCTGGCGACCCGCTCTCGTGAGTAGCGGTCCTTTCTCTGTCGCTCCTCGGTATCGATCTGTTTGCGGTACTGTTTTCCGCTGCTGAGCAGGACCGCGATCGGCTTGAGGGGTTTGACATTATCGCACATGATCTGCAGCCCAGCGGTGATGGGAACGGCGAGGAACATGCCGATGATGCCCCAGATGTATCCCCACAGGGCAAGAGAGACCAGGATGACGAACGGGCTGAGGTTCAGCCTGTTCCCCTGGACCCTCGGGTCCAGGATATTGCCGAGCACGATCTGGATGGATGCCATGAGGACCGAGACATAGAGGATACTGGCGTAGTCAGGATAGTACTGGATCAGTGCGATGCAGATCGTGGTGACCGTTATGATGATGGACCCGATGGTCGGGATGAAATTGAGGATGAATGCGAGCACACCGATGATGAAGGCGAAATCCAGTCGGGTGGCGATCGCCGCAAGGTAGAACAGGACACCGGTGCTCAGACTGAACAGGGCTTTCACGGTAAGGTATTTCGATATCTGCCGGTTGATCCTCTCGAACATGACTGCCCATCTGATCCATCCGTGATTCGGCATGGCGACTTTCATCTTGGGGATCAGTGACCTGCGTTCCATGAGCAGGAAGAGCACGAAAATGAAGATGATGAAGGCTGATGAGAAGATCGATACGGCAGATTCAGAGACATTCGAGAGAATATTGATCAGGAGTCCCTGCCAGTTGAAGGTGAAGGATTCAAGGAAGCTGATACCGGTCTGCAGGTCGAGGATCTCAGAGACCCAGACATCGAACCTGCTGATGAGCATGCTGATACGTACCGAATAGCGGGGTATCTCGGAGATCAGGGTGTTCACGGCGAAGGAGAAGAACAGGATAGCCATGAAAAAGACCATGACCAGGACTGCCATGGCCAGGAGGATGGCAAGCCATCTGGGGAATCCCGCTTTTTCCATCCGGTTGACGAACGGACTGAGGATGAAGAAACAGAACAATGAGATCATCAGGGGGAGCGTGACCGAAGCGCCGTACTTGAGAACGACGATCAGCAGCACGATCCCTGCTGCATAGACTACTGTTTTCATCGATTTATCAGCAACTGCCATGAAACAACTATAGTCCACCTTGGAAAACAAGGCAATATCTGATACCTATACAGAAATGAAAAGCATGTTAAATAACCTGGAAAGAATACAGATCGTACTGGTCGAGACTCAGGATGCGGCAAATATCGGGGCTGTATGCCGGGCGATGAAGACCATGGGCATCACATCTCTGGCGATAGTGAGTGACAAGGAGTATTCGATCGACCGGATCAAGACCCTCTCACTGCACGCATACGACGTATATGAGCAGCACACCCGATGCAGCACCCTCGAAGAGGCGCTCAGAGACAGCGTGTTCACTGCAGGGGCCACCAGAAGACGGGGCAAGTTCCGCAAATACTTCTCGCTGCTCCCCGAGCAGCTCGTACAGCAGATCTCCCGGATCCCGGTTTCAGGGCGCATCTCGATCGTGTTCGGCAGAGAGGCAGATGGTCTGACCGATGCCGAACTCTCCTGCTGTGATGCAGCGGTGATCATCCCCTCTTCCCCTGAGTTCCCGAGTCTCAACCTCTCTCAGGCGGTACAGGTGATCACCTACACCCTCTACCGGTCGCTCGTACCAGTGACCGGTCATGTCCCGATCGACAAGAGTCGTCTTGATACGATGACCGGGCACATCACCGAGGCCTTCGAGCGTATCGATTTCTACAAGCAGGATGAGAAGGAGGAGGTCCGCAGGTTCTTCCGCGATATCTTCGCCAGATCTGCCCTCAGCGAAAAAGAGGCTGCACGCATCGAGAAGATGTTCAACAAGATGGCGGCACTGAAAATTCATCATTCTGCACCCTGACCACCCTTTCTTTACCGGTCAGTTTTCAGTATAGTTCATGTAAGGGACTGTCAGAAGAACACTTCGGTCCCATACATGGAGTGCCCTGCATGAACAGAATAGAGACCGCTTCGAACTCTTTCTCATATCTGGAAGAACTCATCGAGAGTTATGATGCATCATCAGGATCGAATTTCATCAACGAGCGACAGCTGCCCGATGCGAAAGCCATCCACAGGATCCTTGGACAGCTCCTTGAGATCCTCTTCCCCGGGTACTCCGGTACACGGGAGATCACCAGCAGCAACCTGCTGTTCGTCATCGGGGACCTGCTCAGCAGCGTCAGCTGTGATCTCACGGCACAGGTCGCCATGGCGTACAAGCACACCTGCCCGGAGAAGACCTGCAGCCATACGGTCTGCGACACGAAGGCAAAAGCCGCGGTAGAAGAACTGCTCTCATCGCTCCCAGACATTCGCAGGATCCTGAAGATCGATGTGGCGGCAGCCTTCGAAGGAGACCCGGCAGCCTGCTCTGAAGAGGAGATCGTGGTCTGCTATCCCGGCATCAAAGCCCTGGCCATCCACCGGCTCTCCCATGTACTCTACACCCACCATGTCCCGCTGATCCCCAGGATGATGAACGAGATCGCCCACTCAGAGACCGGTATCGACATACACCCGGGGGCACAGATCGGTGAGGGATTCTTCATCGACCACGGGACGGGGGTCGTCATCGGTGAGACCTCGATCATCGGCAAGGGGGTGAAACTGTACCAGGGAGTCACGCTCGGAGCCCTGAGCTTTCCCAAGGATCAGGGAGGGAACCTGATCCGCGGTCACAAACGACATCCGACGATCAAGGATCGGGTCACCATCTATGCCCATGCGACGATCCTGGGGACGGTGACCATAGAACAGGGTGCTGTCATCGGAGGTAATGTCTGGCTGAAGGAAGATGTCGATGCCCATACCATCGTGACGATGGAAGAGAAACCGGTGAACTTCAAGAAAGTACAGAGAGCAGGGACCCGCTAGCGCTCTGAGACGGTATCGATGATCCCGCCGCCGAGCAGATACTCCCCATGGTAGCAGACAGCTGACTGACCCGGGGTGATCGATGCCGGGGTGCCGAGCACGATCTCGTTCCCCTCTTCTGCAGGGACGAGCAGACCCTGCTGCTCCGGTGAGTTGTATCGAATTTTGATCTTGAGCTTCCCGGCTGCTGAGAGTTCTGCACGCAGCGAGGGCGGGATGAACCAGTTCTCCTCACGCAGGCTGAAACGGCTGTGCAGCAGAGCCTCTTTCCTCCCCACGACCACGCTGTTATGATCCGCATCCAGTCTCTTGACGTACCACGGGCCGTCACTGAGGCCGAGTCCCTGCCGCTGCCCGAGCGTGTAGTGCATATAACCCCGGTGGGTCCCGAGCACTCTGCCCTCTTCATCGATGATCTTCCCCTCTGCAGAGACCGTCTCCCTGCCGTAGATCTCAATGAGCTTGTCGGTGTACTTCCCCGGGATGAAGCAGATGTCCTGACTCTCTTTCACGCTGGAGCTGGGGAACCCCTCACGGACAGCGATCTTCACGATCTCCTCTTTGGTATACTCCCCGAGGGGGAAGCGGATGGACATCAGGCGCGAGGGAAGGATGCGATAGAGCATATAGGACTGATCCTTGCTCAGGTCCCGGCCCTTCATGATCACCGGGTACCCTTCGTACTCCCCGATCCGTGCATAATGCCCGGTGGCGAAGAGAAAGCGAGCCTGATCGCTTATGATATGCTCTGATACAAGCCGGTCATGACAGAGCTGATAGAATCTGTTGAAGCGGATGCGTTCGTTACATCTGATGCAGGGATTGGGAGTCCTGCCGTGTCGGTATTCACCAGCGAAATCGGCTATGACCGATTCAGTGAACTCATCGATGAGATCGAACCGGTAATACGGGATCCCGAACCTCGCGGCCAGGTCCCGGGCCCTGCCGAGGGTCTGCTCGTTACAGGTCAGACTGTTGGTGCAGATATCATGGCTGGCCCCGACGATATGATCATATTCCTTGCTCAGCAGATAGAGCGCTACGCTCGAATCCACTCCCCCGCTCAGCCCTACAGCGACTGCAGTCTCTACTTCTTTGTTCATGCGTGCATCATAGGATACAATCGTGCAGTGTTTCAATCTGCTCACCGGCTGTTCACCGGGGTTTTCTCCTCAGGGACCGACTTCCAACTTCATATTGACAGATGCCCCATATAGCGTACAATGATCGGTATGAACAGATCATTCTTCACCCCCATGCCAAGGATCCTCGCCCACAGAGGGGATTCAGCCCGATTCCCTGAGAACACCCTTCCGGCTTTCCTCAGTGCGGCTGAACTCGGCGTCGATGTCATAGAGACCGATGTACATCTCACCTCTGACGGACAGATCATCATCTGGCATGATGATACGCTCGATCGGGAGACCGACGGCAGCGGACCGGTGGAGGACCACACGCTCAAGGAGCTTCTCACCCTTGATGCCGGCTATCATTTCTCCACAGACGGGGGGCAGACCTTCCCGTTCAGGGGTACCGGTATCCATATGCTCACCTTTGAAGATGCCCTGCAGGCACTGCCCCATATGAGATTCAATGTGGATCTGAAGACCGATCATACCGATATCGCACAGGCCTTCGGGGAACTCGTGGAACGGCATCAGGCACAGGATCGTATCCTGTGTGCATCTTTCCATGCCGATAACCTGATCCATGTGCGCAGGAAGTTCCCGGACCTTGCTACGAGCATGTCCCGTAAAGAGGTACGCACTCTGGTGTTCATGCAGAAGCTCCACCTGCCTCTGTGGCGTTCAGCTGTTCCAGGGATCGCCTTTCAGGTTCCCGAGCGAGAGGGCCGCATCACGGTGATCACTCCCGGGTTCATCAGACGATTCCATCGCATGGGTATCCATATTCAGGTGTGGACGATCAATGATGCTGCTGCTATGCACCGGCTGCTCGACATGGGAGTCGATGGTATCTTCACCGATGACCCCAGAGTCCTGATAGCGGTGCTCAAAGAACGTGAGCCCAAGCAGCTGTAGCATATACGGGTCCCGCAACGATCGAAGGAGAGCGTGTTCCCCGATCACATCTGGTGTTCTTGTGAAGGCAAGGACCTGCGAAGATACGCACAGAAGGTACTCCGGAAACCGGGGAGCCACAGAAGAGACCTGTGATGAGGACGGCTGAGTCAAAGGTGCTCTGCTGGCTGTGCTGTCGTCGGGGATCGATGTGACGATGGAGGGGGTAAATAAAAAACGACCATTTGATCTCTCAAATGGTCGTTAGGCGGGAGCGACGGGGATTGAACCCGCGATCTCCGGCTTGACAGGCCGGCGCGATAACCAGCTTCGCTACGCCCCCTCGGCTTGATAGAATTTGCCCTATTTGATCTTTTTTGTCAACCCTTTGCATAATATTTAATCACGTTTTTTCCCGGGTATCCTGCGATCATCCCAACCCGACGGGCAAGGACATCCATAGACTCCCGTGTGAAGAATGATATGTGGCTGGGATCCTCTTTATACCACCAGGAGGTGAAGGCAGCACCTATCTGTCTGGTGACCAGCTGCGTCTGCATGATGATGATCCCACCGGGGTTCAGCAGCTGAGAAAGCTGCTGGATGACCGCTGCAGGGTCAGAAGTATGTTCTATGACTTCAAGCAGGATCACCAGATCATAGGTGTGTGCGGTGTAGCTGGTATCAGGGGCGAAGAAGGGATCATAGGCATCGGTAGTGAACCCGGCCTCGCGCAGGAGCTCTGTGAGCACCGGCAGCGGTCCTGATCCGAAATCAAGGATCCTGCAGTCCGCTGCTGCGTGTGGAAGGACCGACTCATTCAGAAACCGCTGAAGATACTGTACGTAGCCCTCGTTCTCCCTGCTGTTCTCATGGAGCAGATACCGCTGCCGCTCCTCTTCGCGTCCAAGCGACTGCTGTCTGTCGCGCATGATGAATCCGCACTCCTCGCAGACCTGGAAACGAGCACCCCGGGCATCCTGAAGCAGCTGCTGCTTCTGACTGTGACATATGATGCATCTCATGAGAGCAGTATAGCATATTGATTGATTTATATACACCGCTCCCCTATACTGTCTGTAGGTATCAGCACATCATCAGAGGGGAGACTCCATATGCAGGAAACCATCATTCTGTTCTTTCAATCATTCTCAACAGAACTGCTTGATCTGATCATGGAGCTCATCACCATGACCGGGGAACAGATGCTCTATATCACCGTTGTATCCTACATCGTCTGGAACGTATCGAAACCTCTGGGGTTCGCTCTGGCCTTCACGCTGCTGAGTTCGACCCTGTGCAACGGCACGATCAAACTGCTCGTGCACAGCCCCAGACCCTATCAGGTCCTCTCCTCGGTAGAGGGCAAACGCATCTCTACCGCAGAAGGCTTCTCCTTCCCGAGCGGCCATACCCAGGGAGCGACGACCTTCCTGCTCAGCGGGGCGCTCTACCTGAACCGGAGAAGATGGATCACAGCCGCTGCGATACTCTCGGCGGCAGTCGCTCTATCGAGGATATATCTCGGGGTACACTGGCCGATCGATGTGCTCGGGGCTCTGGTCCTCGGTACCCTGTTTGCGCTTCTGGTGTTCAAACGGGTCCTGGCGATCGCCTCTGATGAGCGACTGCTCGCCAGAGTGAATATCTTGACCGGTACGCTGGCAGGTATCTTCGCATTGGTCCTCTCAGTACTGGAGATGCTGCAGCTGTTCGAACCTCAGATCTTCATGAGCATGATCAAGCTGCTGTCCATCCTCGCCGGTTTCTCCTTCGGCACCTACTTCGAACGCACGCATGTGGATTACATCATCAGTGGGACCCGTATCGTCAGGCTCTTCAGATTCGTCATGGGAATGCTCGGAGCTCTGGTGATCCTCTACGGAGGGAAGATCATTCTGCCCGATCATGTGCTGTCAGTGATGGTCCGATACGCAGGGACCGGGTTCTGGGCGTTCTTTCTCTACCCGCTGCTGGGAACCCATATCAGTACGGACCGGGAGGGTGACCGCCTGTTCACGCGATCGAAGGGACTCTGAACCACATCAAAAACTCCAAGGGAACTATTCATGTGTCGTTTCTTTGGGAATTTTCATTTTCGGGGTAGTCTCCGGTCACAACCGACACCTCATGCGGTTCCAAACTCCGGTGATTCCTGCTATACTCAACGCCGTCAGCGATTTCAGTATCTTCGCTGTACGGGCTGCTGTCCTCCGTTCCCGTTCAGGACCATCCCTCTCATGCTGCAAGGAGCCTTACGTGAAACGACCGACGATCATCCATCTGCTGTCCACGTTGACAGCACTCTCGATCATAGCCACTGCCGCAGTCTACAGCAGTCTGCCTGAGATGATCCCCACAAGCTGGGATGCCTCGGGAATCATCGATACCCTCAAGCCAAGGACTCACCTCATCCTCACCGCTCTGCTCCCGGCGTTGTTCATCTTCCTTCTAGTGAAGGTCCCTTCGATCAACCTTGAGTCTGAGAGCTACCGGCAGCATACGCGGCTCTATACAGTCGCCTCACTACTGCTCGTTGCCTTTCTGCTGATCATCCACTGGTTCTCCATCCTCGCTTCTCTGGGAACCTTCCTGCAGACACACATCCTCATCCAGCTGATGATCAGCCTCCTGTTCATCATCACCGGATTCATGATCCCCGGTTCAGATCAGAACAGCCGTTTCAGTCTCAGGACCCCATGGACTCTTGAGCATGCGCAGGTACAGAGAAGGACCCAGAAGCTTGCCGGGAAGGCTTTCATCATCTCAGGTATCATCACCGGCATGGCCGTCATCCTCGAACCGACGGCAGCCTTCTGGGTCGTCACCGCTGCAGTGGCAGGGCTGATCCTGTTCATCTACGTCAGTTCCTACATCCTCTATCGAAACGCTGAGAATGATGAAAAACCGTAGAAACCCCTCAGGCTCTAGTGACTTGGGCCCCGAAGATACGTACAATGGAATCAGTAGTGGAGATCCCAGAACACCCGGAAGTCGCATTTTTCTGAGAACTCTGCTGCAATAATGAGATGAGTGAGTAGATATGAAACAATTGATAACAGGAGAATTCAACGATTCTCTCATACCGATCATGGATGGTGTAGGACTTGTTGCCAAGAACTATGCCTACTGGCTGAATCGGAAGTACGGCAAGGGATACTGCATCGGGCCATCAGTACCCGGCTATACTGACACTGAAGATCATTTCTTACGGTTTCCCACCGTTCCGCTTCCCGGGCATGCCCCGTACCGCTACGGTCTGCCCTTTCTGGGTTCCTTCAGAAAGCAGCTCGATGAGATCTCCTTCGATATCGTACACGCCCATTGCCCGTTCGTCAGCGGCGGTGAGGCTCTCAGGGTCGCCAGAAAGCGCAACATCCCGCTGGTCACCACCTTCCATTCCAAATACCGTGAGGATTTTCTCAGTGCATTCCATTCCCGATTCCTCGCAGATAAAGCACTTGCCAGGATCATGAAGTTCTATCATCAGGCCGATATGGTCTGGGTACCGAACGAACCATCTATTGACGTACTTCGTTCCTACGGCTTCAAAGGGCATGTGGAGGTCGCGATCAACGGCACTGATCTGATCTCCCCGGGTGCTGAGGAACTCGCTCAGCTGAAGAAGAGCGGGTATGAACGATCAGGGGCTTCACCTGAGGATTTCATCATGCTCTTTGTCGGGCAGCATCGCTGGGAGAAGAACGTTCGTCTGATCCTCGAAGGGCTCAAGATCATCCATCAGCAGCAACAGAATTTCAAAGTCTTCTTCATCGGGACAGGACCGGAAGTGAAAGAGATGAAGCAGCTCACTGCGCAGTACAAGCTGACGGATAATATTCAGTTCAAAGGGGTCATCAAAGATCGGGAGGTACTCAAGTCATACTATGCGATAACCGATGTCTTCCTGTTCCCGTCTCTGTACGACACAGCCTCTCTGGTCATGCGTGAAGCAGCCGCATTCCAGGTACCGACCATCCTGGTCAATGAGGCAACGACTGCAAAAGGCATAACAGATGAAGAGAACGGTTTTCTCATTGACAACACTGCAGAAGCATTCGCTGATAAACTGCTGAAGGTCATGAAGCATCCTGAACTGCAGAAGAAAGCGGGAGCCGGTGCACGGGCGACGATCTACCTCCCATGGGAGAAGATCGTCGATGATGTCTACGAACGGTATATCGATATCATCGATCGCCGAGCTCATGGGCTCACCAGTCAATAACACAACGAACACCATCAGGAGAAGAACAGTTATGGAATACAACTATGTTGTCGTCGGAGCGGGGATGGCCGGCGCTACCGCAGCAAGGGCTCTGGCAGAGGCAGGGAAGAAGGTGCTTGTGATCGAGAAGAATGATCACATAGCAGGCCACTGTCATGACTACAAGAACACTGACGGGATTACCGTGCATACCTATGGTCCTCACATATTCCATACGAATGACAAGGATGCATGGGAGTGGGCAAACAGATTCACCAACTTCATCTACTATCAGCATCGGGTGCTCAGCTATGCTCACGGCCGGTACATCCCCTTTCCCATCAACCGGGATACGATTGCAGAGCTCTTCGGCACGGAATTATCGATCAACGAGGTACAGCAGTTCCTCCAGGACGAGATAGAGCATTCAAGTTTCGAGCTGCCCCTGGCTAACTTCCGGGATGCGGTAGTCTCCCAGGTGGGAGAGACGCTGTATCAGACCTTCTTTGAGAACTATACACGAAAACAGTGGGGAAGAGATCCTGAGGAACTCTCTGCTGATCTGGCAAAAAGGATACCGGTAAGAAACAATCGAGATGACCGCTACTTCTCCGATGTCTATCAGGGGATCCCGGCAGCAGGATATACCGGTATGATCAGCAACATGCTCGATCATCCAGAGATCACGGTACAGCTTCAGAGCGATTATCTCAAGGTAAGATCAACGATGAGCCCTGAGATGACGGTGTATACCGGTGAGATCGATCGTTTCTTTGACTACTGCTTCGGCAAGCTGGAGTACCGGTCTCTGAGACTTGAGTTCCGAACCTATGAGCAGAAACAGTACCAGAGAGCTGCCGTAGTCAATTATCCCAATGACTATGACTGGACAAGGATCACAGAGTTCAAACAGCTCTCAGGTGAGATCTCAGACAGGACAACACTCTGCTTCGAGTACCCCAGTGCTGAAGGAGAACCCTACTACATCGTTCCTGATGATCGGAACTCTGCGATGCGGGATGAATATATGGAAAAAGCTGCTGAGCTCGAAGCTGCGGGAACGCACCTGTTCATCGGTCGGCTTGCAGAATATACGTACTACAACATGGATCAGGTGATCACTGCGACTCTGCAGAAGATCAACAAACTCCTATGATACCACAGCAGGGAGTACCGGACAGACCGGTACTCCCTGCTGTCGCTATTTCGTTGAATCCCCGATGATCTTCAGCACATCCTCGAACGTCAGTTTCTGATAGGCATCATCACTCTTGTAGGCCTTGGGTAACCCGATGTTCTTCTTCCCGTGCTTGATGTATGGTCCATAGCGGCCTGAGTAGATCGCTACGGCGACACCCTTCTCATCCTTACCGAAATCTTTGAGCACAGTGGCCTTACCTCTTCCGGTCTTCGGCTCTGCCAGGATCTCAAGTGCCCGTTCGAGAGTCACCGTATAGAGATCATCTGCGGCCTTGAGCGATCTGAACTCACCGTCATGTCCCACATACGGGCCGAATCTCCCATTGTTGGCGATGACCTCTTTCCCGGTGTCAGGATGGGGACCGAGGATCCTCGGCAGGTGCAGGATCTTCGCTATCTCCTCTACGGACATGGTCGAGGGGTCAGTCCCCTTGGGAACACTTGCCCGTTTGGGCTTCGGTTCATCATCGCTCTTCTCACCGAGCTGGAAGTATGGTCCATAGCGGCCATTGAGCAGATAGATCTCCTTCCCGGTATCAGGATCGGTGCCGAACGATTCGGGCCCCTCCTTCTGCACTTCGATAAGCCGGATGATATCCTCATCCGAGAGATCCGCAGGCGCGATGTCTTCGGGCAGCGATGCATGGATCTCCTCTGTCGCGTCATCACTCTTACAGAGGATGTATGGACCATATTTCCCGATATGCACCCCGTCGACACTATGGATCTGCGGCATGCTGATCGTCCGGGCCTCATCGGGCTTGATCATCTTCGCCTGACGTTCCACATGTTCCTGAAGCCCCTCATCCCCGAGGTAGAACTGCTGCAGATACTTCAGCCGATCGACAGTCCCCGTGGCGATCTCATCGAGCGTATCTTCCATGGCAGAGGTGAAGCTGTATTCGATCAGATTGGTAAAGTTCTTCTCAAGCAGCTGTATGACTCCGAATCCGATGAACGTCGGGTTCAGGGTCGTCCCCTGCTTTCGAATGTAGCCGCGCTCATACAGGGTATTGATGATACTTGCATAGGTAGAAGGTCTACCGATCCCCAGCTTCTCCAGTTCTTTGACCAGAGAGGCCTCAGTGAAGCGTGCAGGCGGCTTGGTCTCATGTCCGACAGGGTTGATCTCCAGAGGGTCGACTTCCTGTCCCTCGACAAGAGCCGGCAGAAAGGTCTCGGTACTCACCAGCTTCACTTCAGGATCATCAGACCCTTCGACGTAGGCCCGGATGAACCCGGGGAAGATGATGCGGGTACCGGTAGCGGAGAACAGGGTATCCTCCACACTGAAGACCGCCTTGGTCGATGCCTTGCGTGCCTCTGCCATCTGAGATGCGAGGGTCCGCTTCCAGATGAGTTTATAGAGGGACAGCTCCCTGCCCTCCAGTCGTGATTCTGATGGTGGTATGAACACCTCGCCGGAGGGGCGTATGGCCTCATGCGCCTCCTGTGCACCTTTGGACTTCTTGGCATACTGCCGAGGGCTCTGGGCAAGGTACTCGGCACCGTAGAGCTTCTCTATGGCCTGTCGTGCAGACTGGATCCCATCCTGACTCAGGATGGTCGAATCGGTTCTCATATAGGTGATGAATCCCTTCTCATAGAGCCGCTGAGCTGTCCTCATCGTCTCCCGGGCAGACATGCGTAATTTCCTGTTCGATTCCTGCTGCAGGGTAGAGGTGGTGAACGGCGGTGCCGGTCGGGTCTTGTTCTCTTTCTCAGTGACAGAATCAACCGTCCAGGTCTTTCCCTCAAGGCGGGAAGCCAGATCACGTGCATCCTGCTCTGAGAGCAGCAGGGTCTGTCTCTTCTCGAAGACACCTGTCCTGGAATTGAAGTCCTTGCTCCCGGTCACCCGCCTGCCGTCGACAGAGTCCAGTTTCGCCTCAAAGGATTCGCTCTTTGCTGCCCCGTCTGCAGAAAGGGAAGCTTTCAGATCCCAGTACGTACTGCTGGAAAAGAGGATACGCTCGCGCTCTCTCTCCACGATCAGACGCAGTCCGGGGGACTGCACCCGGCCTGCTGAGAGCCCATAGGCGATCTTCTTCCACAGAAGCGGGGATATGGTGTATCCGTAGAGTCTGTCGAGGATCCTTCTGGTCTCCTGTGCGTTCACCAGATCCATATCTATATCTCTTCCGGTCTCAAGAGCCCGCAGGATGGCTTTTTTGGTGATCTCATGGAAGACCATCCTCTGACAGGGTACTTTCGGTTTGAGCACATCCTTCAGATGCCAGGAGATACTCTCTCCCTCACGGTCCTCATCAGTGGCAAGCAGTACAAGATCCACTTCCTTGAGTCTGCTCTTGAGCTCACGGATGACTTTACCTTTCCCTTTCGGTGTGACGTACAGCGGTTTGAACTCGTTCTCGATGTCGATCCCAAGACGGGACCACGGTTTGTCCTTATAGGCCTTGGGGATCTCAGCTGCGGTCTGAGGCAGATCGCGAATATGTCCTACACTTGCCTCGATGATATAGTTACTCGGCAAGAACTTCTTTATGGTCTTCGCTTTCGTAGGAGATTCGACGATTACCAGAACTTTATTTCCCATACCCTATCCTTTTGTATCATGAACGTCGCAGGCCTCCGAATGCATCAATGGCTGTTATACCAAAGAGTCGGAATGCTCAGCTACTATTTGTAACTATCAATGAATTGAAAAGTCAAGGGGGAGGAACAGGCTGTTGAGACGAAATACTCTGTATGAATAGCTTAATACCCTATTTCATAACAAAATGAAAGATTCTGCTGTCATACTCATGTCTGAACGCGATCGCCAGACCACAGCGCTGGAGGTACTCACCGGTCAGCAGCCGCATCGCTTCAGAACCTGAGCGTACCGGGTTCATCATGTGCTGTTCAAGATGCTCTGCAAGCAACTCTCGCACCTCGTACATGCGGTCTTCCTGCAGTCCCGCAAGACGGATCTGCTCATACGCAGACCCAACAGAGAAGCGCAGTTCCCACACGAACAGGAGTGCTTCTGAACGGTCAGGCAGAACGTACATGATCGCTGCATGATGCTGCTCATACGGCGATACCAGACGGTAGAGCTCACCGGATACGATCAGATGGCGTATTCCCTTATAGGTGCTGACAGCTTCGCAGAGGAACTCACGGTCCTCACCGCTGAGTGCCAGTGGAGAGAGCTCGACACCGAACCGGCAGCTCATGGCAACAGAGCACCTGAATGCGAGGGGAAGATGCCTTCCGGTGATATGGTTGGTCTCTGAACCCACATGGGCCGCCGTGACAGACGGCGGATAGAACATACCGGTCCCCCACTGGATGAAGATCCGCTGCAGAGCATCGGTGTTGTCGCTTGCCCAGAACTCATGCGTCCTGTGCAGGGCACCGTACTCCACCCTGCCCCCGCCTGAGGCACAGTCCTGTATCACCAGTGCAGGATACCGTTCACCAAGGTGCTCCAGGATCCTGTAGTAGTTCTCCACATACCGGTCATAGACGGCAAAGCCCCCGGAGAGCTCCTTGATGTCCCGGTTGCAGTCCCATTTTATATAATCGATTCCCGGATTCTGATCCAGGATCTGCTCGATGGTACCGATGACCCAGATGAGGACCTCCTCGCGGGAGAGATCGAGGACATACTGTCCCCGTTCCAGTGAGGCCTCACGATGCTCAGCGCTCAGGATCCATTCCGGATGCTGCTCGAAGAGCCTGCTCCGGGGATTGACCATCTCCGGTTCGATCCACAGCCCGAAGGTCATCCCCCGCTCACGGCACCGATCGATCAGCGGGGTGAGACCGCGGGGTAATTTGGCCGGCTGCACCTGCCAGTCTCCCAGACCCTGCGTATCATCATCTCTCGGGTAGTCACTGCCGAACCAGCCGTCATCAAGCACGAAAGTCTCTATGCCGATCCGGGCTGCACCGTCGATCATCTGCAGCAGCAGGGTCTCATCGAAATCAAAATAGGCTGCTTCCCAGCTGTTCAGGACGATGGATCTCGGGTTAGCTGCATCCGGGATCATCCGCTGCTTCGCCCATCGGTGGAACCTGCGCGATACCGTACCCCGGCCGCTCTCGCTATAGGTAAGATAGAGATGAGGCATCTGGTACGATGCCCCTGCTGTAAGGATCCGCCTGGCAGTGTCAGGATGGTCTCCCGCGATCAGAGAGATGGTACCATCGGGATCATGATCGAGCAGGAACGCCCAGTTCCCCGACCAGGCATAGGCAGCCCCGATGCAGATGCCGGTCTGCTCACCGACTGCGTGTTCTCCATGTGAGAGGATGATCGAGGGATTCGCGAACCGGGTGGTCCTGACCCCGCACCGCTCTCCAGTGATATGGATCCCGGGGTTGAGTCTCTGCTCGTTCATATGCATCTCATGAGCCCAGCTTCCGGTACAGTTCGTCAGGACCCCTTCTTTCCAGGAAAGCGGCAGGAATGCTGCCGCCATATAGTCGATGATACAGGAAGTGTCGCTGCAGTTGGTCACACGGGTGTACATGCCGATCATATCATATTCATAGTCGGCCTCGATGATCAGAGAGACCTCGAGCTGCAGATACGAATCGAACAGGGACAGGACCAGGGTCTGCTCATCGGCAGCTTCACTGCCGGTAAACAGCAGTCTGGCACTGGTGTGCTGCTGCTCTGATCCTTTACTGACCCTGAAGGCCGGGCTCCTGCGGTAGACCCCGCCGAATGCCGGGTAGGCCTCGGGAGCCGAGGCGGCGCCCTCAAGGGCAGAGATCGTCCTCTCATCGGTGATCCGTGAACCGAAATAGAGCAGCTCCAGAGGAGCGCCGATCAGCGTACGGTAGAGGATCGTCTGATTGGTGGTGTGGATGCCGCAGCAGCTGTTCGATCTGTATATATGTTTCATATGAACATCATATAACGAAGGTATACCTATATACATGTAATATGTTATGATACATATGTGATATATGACCATTTTGCCATGAACGAACAGCTGCAGATCAGACGGCCCTCTCATGCCGTCTCCTATACTCCCGGTCTGATCATCTCCTGTGCAGGCGAGAGCTGGTGGCGTGCCGGCGCAGGCTACCGGAGACCGCAGGGGAACGCCTTCGAGGTCGGCTTCGAGTATGTGCTCTCTGGTGATGCTGAACTGGATCGAGGGGGGGTCACCACCGTGGTCGGCGCGGGAGAGGTCTTCGTCTTCATGACCGGCAGCGATACCCGCTATGCCACCGGCCCATCAGGGGCCCTGCATAAGCGGTTTGCCACGCTCAACGGTACGGCACTCATGCCGCTGATGCGCAGTATGGGACTGCTTGGCCTCATGACGTTCACCCCGAAACTGCCTCAGCGGTTCCTGGAGCTGCTGACCGCCGCTCAGAAGATCCTCTCCGAACAGGGGAGTGCTGACGATATGGAGCTTTCGGTGATCGCCTGGCAGCTGCTTCAGGAGGCAGGGCGCTCCTATGCCCATAGGATCGCTGAACCGGTAGAGCGGATGCTCTGCTACATCGGAGACCATCTGCATGAGGCGATCACCCTCGAAGCGGTAGCTGATGCGGTGCATATGAGCCCCACACACCTCAACCGACTCGCGAAGAGACATCTGGGGACCTCTGTCATGGAGTACTGCTATACACAGCGGTTGCTGTGGGCACGGGAGATGCTCCTGAACACCTCCCAGCCGATCAAGGAGATCGCTCTGAGCTCTGGGTTCTCTGACCCCCTCTACTTCTCCTCCAGGTTCAAACAACGGTTCGGACTTGCCCCTTCTCTGTTCAGACGCAGTCAGCTCGGAGGCTGACCTATCCTCGCCAGTCCTCCTCCCGAGGTCTCGCGGTAGAGGGAAGGCAGGGCATGTCCGGTCTCCTTCATCACCGAGACCACCTGATCGAACGAGACCCGATGCATCCCGTCCGAGAGCAGACTGTAGTTCATATGGTTCAGAGCCCGTACCGCGGCAAGCGCGTTCCGTTCGATGCAGGGGATCTGCACCAGGCCGCCGATCGGGTCACAGGTCAGCCCGAGATGGTGTTCAAGCCCCATCTCCGCCGCATATTCGATCTGCCGGGCAGATCCGCCCATCAGTTGTGCACTGGCCCCTGAGGCCATGGCACAGGCTGTACCTATCTCTCCCTGACACCCTACTTCAGCTCCCGATATCGAAGCATGCTCCTTAACCAGTGCACCGATGATCCCTGCAGTGGCCAGTGCCCTGATGATCCTGCTTTCGGGCAGCTTGTAGACTTCCTTCTGGTACCGCAGGACCGCTGGAAGCACCCCGCAAGACCCGCAGGTGGGAGCGGTTACGACCATCCCGCCTGCAGCATTCTCCTCGGAGACCGCCAGGGCATAGGCATAGACTTTTGACCGTTTGCCCATCGGTCCGCTGAAGTGCGTAGCCTTTGCATAGTAGCCTGATGCCTTTCTCGGCAGATTGAGCCCTCCGGGGAGGACTCCCTCATGATCAAGACCGGCCTTGAGGGCACTCTTCATCACCTTCCAGACTTCATTGAGATAGTCCGGAAGATCCGCATCCTCATGCTCGAACACATACTCCCACATAGGTCTTCCGCTGGTCTCACACCACTGCATGATCTGATTCATCGTATCAAGCGGATAGATATGACGCTCGGGCAGCTGCTGCTGATCTTTCACGATCTTACCGCCGCCGACACTGTAATAGATCTCATGTATATCATCGGGAAGGAGGGTTATCTTCAGGGCATTGGGATGGCGGGGTAGTTCGGTCTCAGGCTGCCAGAGGACTTCACAGCTCGCCCCTGCCCTGCGTGCCTCTTCCATGATGGCGACATCGGTCATATGACCTCGTCCGGTCGCAGCCAGACTCCCGTAGAGGGTCACTTCGATATGAGAGGCTCCCCGGTGTCCCGTGAGGAACTCTTCGACCGCTTTGCGCGGTCCCATGGTATGACTGCTTGACGGGCCGTACCCTATGCGAAATATATCTTTGATGGTTTCCATACACCATGATACCCGGTTTGCCCCATCATGAGAAGCACCGGCAGTGCCCTGTCTGTCGAAAGAGCAGCCCTTCTATCGTGCTGTCTCACAGAGGCATCTTTCTCCCGACAGGGCAAGCGACATCTGGAGGATCTTGAGAGCTGTGACCTGAGAAGGGCTTCCGGGTCCTGCTACAGCAGGCTCTCGATCTGCGGTGCTATCTTCTCAGGTGTGACGTTCGGTGCGAACCGTTCGAAGAGTCTTCCCTCCCGGTCGATGAGGAACTTGGTGAAGTTCCATTTGATCTCATCACCGAGGACTCCCTTGAGCTTTCCCAGCACCCCGCCCGATCCTGCTCTACGAAGTTCTGCTGAGGCTTCTTTGAGCTGGACGAACAGCGGTGAGGCATTCGGTCCGTTGACGTCGATCTTGGAGAAGGTCTTGAAGGAGACCCCGTAGGTGAGCTGGCAGAACTGCACGATCTCCTGATCGGTCCCGGGTGCCTGGTTGTGAAACTGATTGCAGGGAAAATCGAGGATCTCGAATCCTTCATCCCGATACTTCAGATAGAGACGTTCCAGTCCCTCATACTGCGGGGTGAACCCGCAGCCGGTAGCGGTGTTCACGATCAGCAGGACCTTCCCCCGATAATCGGCCAGCGGGATATCGTGCTGATCTGCATCTTTCACGGTCACATCATATAACTGCATGGTATACGTACCTCTTGATGATAATATGCTTCTTTCCCGCCCAAAGGGCAACACCATAGTTGACTTCCGGGTGATCTATCCTGTCAGAGAGATCTTTTGACAGAGACATCTCATCTCATCGGGCCCGCAGGAGATCAGAAGTATCCCGCCTGTCGCAGGCAGCGACTGCCTGCGCGTATCTGCCTGCATGATCAGATGCTGGTTCCTCAGAGATCTGCCTGAGCCCATCGATCCAGAGAAAGAACTGTCGCAGCTGGGCTCCGACGAACAGCGCCGTATCCTTCGGGATCCTCTGCTCTGAGAACCAGCGCAGCTCACAGGAGGGATCGATACAGCTGCACAGTCGTTTCGTCTTCAGTCTGCTGGTGAACAGTTCCCGGTGTAGACCCGGTAGGTGCTGCTGCCACAGAGGAAGATCGGGGCGATCGAGCACCACGGAAGAAAGCAGGGTCTCTGCTGCCGCCCTCAGAGCGGTCCTCCGGTACTCGCGAACTCCGGTCTCGGGATTCCGCAGATCGCCCTCTTCCCATGCTACTTCAGGGAACGACCACCTTGAGGCTATCTGATCATGATATCTGCAGCCGAGCAGTATCGAGATCGATCCCCATCTATCAATATGCCAGAACAGGACACCCGCCCCATGATACGACAGCATGTATCTCATCTGATGACCTCCTCATGCGATGCTGTACTACCATTATCACCGGGAGGTCAGACATATAGTGTCGGTGTGAACAGGACCTTCAAAAAAAAACGGTGTGATCCCAGGTCTGAGGGAGCAGCCCTCTGAAGAACTCCCTCATACAGGGCACATGCAGCCTGCATATCTTTTGCAGTACCGAAGCATCCGGTGTATACTGTGCAGGAGATAGTTACTCACTCTACTGAGACACAAAGCATCAGTCCCTCAGTCCTGCCACAGGCTGGGAACTCCTGACCAGCGGTCAGGCCGGGGAGCTGCGAGGCAGAGGAGCCTATCGTGCCGATCCCCAGGTGCAGGTACGGAGGATGTATGGGTAAGAACAGCATGGAGAGGATCATCTACATAGATGAGCTGCTGCGTGATCACAGCTTCCCGAAGAAACAGGACTTCGCAGAACACTTCGAAGTGTCAGGGAAGACCATCGAAAGGGATCTCGAATACATGAGGGACCGGCTCGGAGCCCCTGTAGTCTACGACAGGGAGCGATGCGGGTATTGTTATGAACAGGAGGGGTACTATATCCCTTCGTGCCATATGCAGCAGCAGGAAGCCCTTGCCCTGTTCATATCGCATTATCTGGGCAATGCATGGAAGGCGACTCCCCTTGCCGACGCTGCCCAGCGGCTGTGGAAGCGGGTATCGGGATCCATCAGTGAAGAACTGCTCATAGACACCTCGGCATTCAGTCAGACCGTCCATCTGGTCGATCAGTCGGTGGAGATCGATACCCGGTCCTGGCTCTCGGTATTCACTGCAGCTCGGAACAGGAGAAAGATCAGGATCACCTACCGTTCACAGGGAAAGGCTGCCGCCGAGCGGGTCATACGTCCCTACCGGCTGATCCATCACCGTAACAGCTGGTATGTGCTGGCGTATGACGAGAACCGGCAGATGCCACTGATGTTCAGCATCTCCAGGATCGAAGGGCTGACCGAACTCGATGAGGCGTTCACCATACCGGAGCAGTTCTCCATCTCCGACTATATCGATCCGAGATTCGGTATCCATATCGGGGGGACCCCCTGTACCGTGGTCATTCAGCTTGAGAAGAGCCTGTTGGCAGTGGTATCAGAGCATATGCCCGCAACAAACAGACAGATCCGTCAGTGCAGTGACAGCACGTGCACGATCAGCTTCGAGACCAACCAGAGGGAAGAACTCAAGCACTGGCTGCTGCAGTGGGGAGGGAACATTGAAGTGATCGAACCTCAGGAGATGCGGGACGAACTCGCTGCGATCGGGAGATACTACGTCGACACCTATACCAGAGATACCCCCGGCACTGAAGTCCAGTGATCACAGCAGCGGCACGAACCGCACCGGTATGAGCGGCCGGGTCTGCACTTCGCCCTGCAGATCCCTGGTGATATGATAGAGGTACTGCACCTCACCTGCAGGGCCGAGAGGAATGATCATGCTGCCTCCGCGCTTCAGCTGGCCCACCAGCTGAAGCGGCAGCTCTGCAGCCGCGGCAGTGACGATGATCTTATCGTACGGGGCATGTTCAGGCCATCCCTGTTTCCCGTCTCCTGTATGGTAGGAGATGGTATGATAGCCGAGCTCTTCAAGGGTCTGCTCTGCACGCAGGGAGAGCTCACTGATACGCTCTACGGTATAGACATGAGAGGCAAGCAGCGAGAGCAGGGCGCTCTGGTACCCGCTTCCTGTCCCGATCTCAAGGACCCTGTCAGTGCTCTTCAGCTGCAGCCTGTCGGTCATGTAGGCTACGATGAACGGCTGACTGATCGTCTGTCCATAGCCGATGGAGAATGGTGAATCCACTGAGGCGAATGATGACAGATGGGCTGACATGAAGGCTTCTCTGGGAATGGATTCCAGCTTTTCTATCACCTCACGGCTTATCCCGTCCCAGCTGCAGGATCTGTTGATCATGGTCATGGCTGCATCCCTTCCCGGTTCTTCTCATCGTTCATAGGTACCCCCTTGTGTGATCCGGCACCTTCATCATACGACTTGAGGGGCGATCAAACAATATCAGAAGGGGCAAGAATCTCTCTATCCCTGCATCCAGAGCAGACATGGGTATCTCTGTTCAGGTGAATGGTTCATACTACCTATGGTCATCAGGGCCTCTCAAGGGGTACAGTATCAGTACTGCAGGGAGCCGTATCGCTGCTGCATATACACAACAAGATCTGACAGAGAAGGTATGCTATGACAGAGACAGCTATCAAGGACCATTCACTCGAAGAGCGGCTCAATGCGCTCACGCATGCAGCCGGTGCAGGGATGAGCATCGCTGCGCTGGTGTTCCTGCTGGTGCTCATTCCCGGCGGTCCTGCCGGGAACACTGCCAGGATCGCCTTCAGCATCTACGGGGCGTGCCAGATCCTGCTCTACCTCTCCTCGGCGGTGACCCATCAGTTCTCTGATACACAGAAGGTGTATCATATTGCCCGTATCTTCGATCAGCTTGCGATCTACTACCTGATCGCAGGCACCTACACACCTATAGCTCTTCTGGTGCTGCCCGATCCCTGGAGGACTCAGATGCTGATCAGCATATGGGGCCTGGCAGCTCTCGGGACGCTCCTGAAGGCTTGGATCTTCCAGAAGCAGCATAAGCTCACCGATATCCTCTATGTGCCGATGGGATGGCTGGTCATCCTCTTTCTCAAGCCGCTGCAGCAGCATGCGCCGGATGGGTTCCTCACCCTCCTGATGGCAGGTGGGATCATCTATACGGTCGGGATCATCTTCTACCTCACACGGAAGATCTATCTCAGTCATGTGATCTGGCACCTGTTCGTGATCGCAGGCAGCATCTGTTTCTATGCGGCCTTCGCACGCTATCTCATATGATCAGCTGAGAAGGGGTGAAGATATCTCAGTGATCATCGGCAGCAGCAAAGGTGGTATATCTGGTGCCGTTGCTGTGGAGGATCTGCAGCCCGGTCTGTTCTGCGATGCAGTGCAGGGTCTCAAGCGTATAGAATGAGATATGCGTGGCATCCCTGATATAGTGCCAGTCGAAGAACTGCTTTCGATCATCGGGGTGGAACAGGGTCATGACCGAAAGAATGCCCTGTTCGCCAAGCAGCTGCCTGAAGAGCCTGAAATAGGGTAACGGATCCTGAAGATGTTCCAGGACCTCCGTGCAGGTGAGCAGGTCGTACCGCTTCCCCCTGTAGATCCTCTCAGGGGCATAGTAGAGATCATAGATATCCATCTCATAGCCGTGATACCGTTCCAGGATCTGTGCGAGGACCGGTGACGGTCCGCTGCCGAAATCGAGTCCCCGACGGCCGGACCCCGCATAGCCGAAGACGGCATCCTCGAGGAAGCGATAGAAGTACGCGACGTAGCGGGGATCATCGATCGAGTTGTTATGATAGTCATAGAGCCTGAGCTCCGCTTCGGGAGAGAGCAGGTGCTGAGGGTCTTTTGCGATGAACCGGCACGCAGGACAGCGGTGGTACAGCGTCCCGTGCTTCGGGTCTCTCAGCTCCTCGGTTCGTTCTGTGCATATGATACAGGTATTGCTCACTTGGGATCTCCTTGACTGGGGCCTTTCCATCATAGCCCGGATGAGACGGTTTGGGTACCGTCAGTGCATACCACCGGAGAGCGGTACGCTATCATCCGCGACCACGGGTATCACCCCGGAGCGGTCGTGATCCACCTTCTGGTGGCACTCTGCAGCTGGCAGATCAGAAGTATCCATGCACACAAGACCTGCAGATCAAGCATCTTTTTTCACATTATATCTTTGTCCCCTGCCCGTTTTCGGGTATAGTGACTGCATGACGTTACAACAATTCAACCGGATCGTAGAGATCCGGACAAAGATCATCAGTATGGGCACGTTCATCTCAGGTAGTCTCTATGCACTGGTGGTGACAGGAAGCTGGTCCTGGACCCGCTTCCTGCTCATGTGGCTCTCAGTCCTCTTCATCGATATGGGAACCACGGGGTTCAACAGCTACTATGATTATATACGGGGGACGGACAACGCGGATTATAATCTTGAGCGTGACAAGGTCCTTGTCCATGAGGGAGTACCGCCGATCCTTGCCCTGCTGATCTCGCTTGCCCTCTTTGCCGCTGCCGGAATACTCGGTCTGGTCCTGGCGATCAGCACCAGCATCTATCTCATCCCGGTCGGGGCACTGTGCATGCTCGTGGGCTACACCTATACCGGGGGTCCCTACCCGATCTCCCGGACCCCTTTTGGTGAGCTGTTCGCAGGAGGCTTCCTCGGCAGTGTCCTCTTCATGATCAGCTTCTATGTACAGAGCCTCTCGATCAGCATGGAGATCTTCCTGGCATCGATTCCCTTCCTGCTGCTCATAGCCCTGATCCTTACGGTGAACAACACCTGTGACAGGGTCGCAGACAGTGCAGCCGGCAGAAGGACTCTGTCGATCATCTTCTCAGGACGTGTGATCAGGGCCCTCATGCTGCTGATGATCATCATCGCCTACCTGCTCCCGTTCATCTACAGTGCCGTCGGGCTCTACCCTGCAGCTTCGATCATATTCATGATCCCTGCGGCGCTGCTGTCGCTGTTCACCTACCGTGCCATGGTGAGACAGGGCTTCTCTCTGGAGACCAAGGGGCTCTCCATGGGCGGGGTCTCGAAGATATTCCTCCTGTATACTCTGGCCTTCTCTCTTGCCATGATCACAGCACTGCTGTGATCACAGCTGCTGCCGCTCCCCCCGAAGGAAGGACAGGATCAGTGAGCAGCATGAGTGATGCAGATGTTATACTCTCCATATGATTCTTGCATAATCTGTACATGGCTGTATTGAAGCAGCCATACCATACTGCCGTGCAGCTTCTCAGGACAGAGATCGGCTGCACCTGAGGAGAGCGCCATGACAGCAGCTGCAGGAGAGAGGGTCCACTACCTGGATATCGCAAAAGGGTTCGCCATCCTGTTCATGTTCACCCAGCACTGCATGCTGGTACATGAATACGAAGGTGGTGATTCCATGCACTGGCTGTCAGTACTGTTCACCATCGCGGGAACGGCACCAGCTGCCCCTGTCTTCATGCTCATCATGGGGGTGTTCCTCATGAAGTCGAAGAAGACGAAGAACCAGCAGATCATACGAGGCATCAGACTTCTGGCACTCGGATTCCTCCTGAATCTGCTGCGGCTGCCAATGATGCTGCCCGAAACGACAGGGCAGCAGGGGCTGGTACAGCAGACCCTGCTGAACATCCTCATATTCAATGATATCCTGCAGCTGGCAGGCTTATCTGTCATCATAGGGGCACTGCTGAAACCCTTTATGAGCACCAAAGTATTCCCGCTCTTAGTATGCACCGGGATCCTTCTGGTATCGCCGCTGCTGTGGGGACTCTTCCCTGAGAACATCCCGCTCCTGATGCTGTGGGGGGAGGTAGAGCCGGTCCATTTTCCCGTGTTCCCATGGGTGGTGTATCCGCTTCTGGGTATGTATCTCAGCAGGTATCTGCTGCAGCCCGCACAGCAGCTCGATGCATGGCTCAGGCGTTCAGCTCAGCTTGGCTTCGCCCTGGCAGTCATAGGAGGTATATTCCTCATCCTGGAGCTGTTCCCTCTGGGTGACTACAGCAGAAGCGGACTGGGGCTGCATCTGCTGATGATCGGTTTTATCGGCATCTGGCTCAGACTCTGCCGTATCATCGAGCTGCACCTTTCACCAGAAAGCCGGTTAGTAGCAGCCCTGACGTTCATGAGCATCAATATAACGATGATCTACTTCATCCAATGGGTCCTGTTTAGCTGGAGCATCCTCATATTCGGAGCCAATGAGCAGGGTCCCTACACAGCGGCACTCATCGGACTCGGGGTCATGGTCCTCACCTATGGGTTGGTCAAGATGAAGAAGGTTCGATCCATACTGGCTTTCACCCGAGTCTGAGAAGCAGAGATCAGCTGATGCTGTTGTGATTCAGGAGGGCACCCTGATCATCTCGAGAAGGGTCATAGAGGTCCCACCCCAACCCTCTCTTCATGCACCTTCCTGTCAATGAACTCACGAATGAACGCCTGAGCATCATAGCTCATACGTCGTATACATTCGGTTCCCTTGTGAAAGACTCTCTTATGATCATCATCTGTGTATCGATAGTACCGGTATGGGGAACCAGCCGATTTGGAGGGTTTTGGGTAATTCTGGCTCAATCATAAATCTTGTGGGATTCTGTCAGCGACAGGGTTTCTGACGTAGGTCTTCCTGCTGGCATCAAAGAGTTTGAGGAAGAAGTATTCATCATCAGCATACCCATAGCCCTGTCTTCTCAGGGTCTTGGTACGGTTATTGACGCCCTCAACCTTACCAGAAGATATCGCATAGGTTGCATGGGCGATGATGCCTTCGAAGTGGTTATCCAGTAATCTTCTGAACCACCGCAGGTGGGTGTTCTTGGAGTTCCAACACATATCCATGATGTCCGAGATAGCCTTAGCCATAGTTGGCTCATCGGTCATCTTGTAGGCCCCGCTGAGCTTCTCCTTGATCAGATCCAGGGTAAACAGGAGTTTGTTTTGACTAAGCAGCTCCTCGTACTTGTCCAGATGGCCACCTTTGAGGATATAGGGCTCTTTGCTGAACAGGGAGGAGCCTTCGCCTCTGACCTTTCCGGCGTCTTCATCCTTCCGAGCGAGGGTTCGCTTCGAAGAGGCAAGGATATACTTGCAGCCCTTGAGCGACTTGGCTCCCTCTTCGTCACCTTCGGCAATCAGCCTTTTCTGTTCGTCCTTACGTATCTGTCCCACTACCTTGTCATTGAAGTTTCGGACTAAATGGAAGTGGTCGAAAACAGGTTGGATGTGGGCGCAGCGCTCCTCGAACACCTCTTGGAAATCGCTGTTCATATCACAGGCGACCGCCTCGACGCCATCCATCCAATCCTCGCCAACATGGTCGATGAAGGCATGCACCGAGGCCTTCTTCTTCCCATGCGCCAGCCACAGTATGTGCCCACTTTCGATGTCGATGATCACCACTGCATACTGGTGCCCGTTATGCAGCTTGAACTCATCGATCCCCAGGATCCTCGCCTGTTTTTCCGGCTTGATCAGTCGAGTCCCATCGATAGTGTAACGCTCCTTAAGCCGCTGG
>JAIPFY010000034.1 GCA_021736385.1 Spirochaetia bacterium
TTATATGATCTGATATACGGCTCGAGTGATCTGAATCAGTACATCGTCACCGTGCTCTCGTGAGTCATGCTCACTTGATGGCATACTGCACAGTCACCGATGCTCTTACACTGAAGGACCCTGACGGGATCTGTGAGCCGGTGTAATCAGCGGCCGCAGATTCCATGAGCATCATCTTGGTGTTGGTGCTACGGGCAGCCTCTTCCTGTGAGTATTCCGACACCGAGACCGGTTTGCCCAGAGTGACTTCACCCTGCAGGGCGAACTGCTGAGCCTTCTCCTGCGCCTTTGCGAAGGCAAGTGATCGAGCCTCCTGATACAGCGCTTCGGTATCCTCTACGAAGAAGACGATCGATGATATCTCAAGTCCTGAAAGCACTCCGATGCCATCGAGCAGCAGACCCAGACGTTCGATATCTGAATCGATGCCTTTGAGCGTGACACTCATGGACTGTCGCACCCTCTGCCCGATGAGGGTCCTCTCCCCGTCCTTCCACTCATACTCCGGGTTGAAGTTGAGACTGATGGTCCTGATATCATCCTGAGGGATCCGGTTCGTCTCAGCGATCTTCAGCATCTGCTCCACGCTCCTGTTCACCAGAGCCTGTGCCTCCCTCGTAGTGAGTTCCACAGCTGTGAAACTCACCTGCAGCGTCACGGCATCAGGTGCTGCATGCACGACCCCTGCGCCGCTGACCGTGATCACAGAGGGTTCGTTCCTGGTAAGTTCCATACGGAACAGCGGTGTCATGCAGCTGGATAAGACCAGCAGTACGAGAAGTGAGAGGAAGATGACCAAAAGGGTTCTTGTTCTGTGCATTGCGACTCCTTCGTGTTTCACGACTCTTCATCGGCGACCAGGCCGCGCCACCGCTGGTAGAAGGCCATGGCGGCGACCATGATCCCATTACTGTATGTTCCTGTTCCCATACTGTGGAGCACCTCGTTGACCGGGACCAGCTCGACATCTATGATCTCATGTTCATCAAGCTCCTGAGCCTGGATCATCTCCATCCCTTCAGCGACATAATAGGTTACTGTGTTGGTCAGAAAGGCTGGGTTCGGAGAGACCGCACCGATCTTCGTGATCGTTGCCGGTCTGCATCCGGTCTCTTCGAGCAACTCTCTCAGTGCAGCCTGCAGCGGGGGTTCTCCCGGTTCCACCGTCCCTGCAGGGAACTCAGTGGTGACCGCCTGATTGCCGTGCCGGTACTGCCTGACCATCATGAAACACTGATTGCCCAGGGCATCCTGCGTCATGGGTATGACCGTGACCCAGTCAGGGGCTTCGATCTGAATGAAGGTACCGCGACTGCCGTCATACGAGGTACGATCCACCTCATAGACGTCAAAGATCTTACAGTCGTGGATCTTCTCTCTTCGTGTAGTATCCCAGGACAGATGTTTCATGATGTGCTCCGATTATCTGCTGCTCGACAGAGTGGCCTCTATCTTATCCACGATCGCCATGATCGCTTGTGCGCTGGCACTCTCGGGTGCTGAATCCACATACGAGATCCCCTGGTCTTCAGCTTCCATCAAGGCCTTCTCGATAGGGATACTGCCAAGGAATGGAGCTCCCATCTCCTGTGCAGCCTTCTGACCACCACCTTTTCCGAAGATGTCGATGACCTCTCCGCAGTGGGGGCAGCTGAATCCGCTCATATTCTCGATGACCCCGAGCAGAGCGACTTTGATCTGACGTGAGAAGTTGATGCTCTTCCTTGAATCCAGGATCGAGACTTCCTGAGGGGTCGTCACCACGATGCTTCCGGTGAGTTCAGGGATCATCTGACAGACGGTCAGAGGTTCATCCCCGGTCCCTGGAGGTGAATCGATGATCAGATAGTCAAGAGTACCCCAGTTGACATCCGCAAGGAACTGCTTGATCACGCTGATCTTCAGCGGACCGCGCCATATGACCGGGCTGTCGTCATCGTTACCGGCGAAGGCAAGACTGACGGCCTTCAGGTTCGGTGATACCTCGAACGGTTCGATGGTATCCTCATCATGTGAATACATCTTCTGACCCTGAGCCCCGAGCATCTTCGCGACATTCGGACCATGCAGGTCGGTATCGAGAATACCGACCTTATAGCCTTTCTTGGCTAATGAGAGTGCGAGATTGACCGATACGGTAGTCTTGCCGACTCCGCCCTTTCCGCTCATGACCAGTATCTTATAGGTGATCTTTGACATGCGTTCGTTCAGACGTGCTGTCTGTGCATCAAGTTCAGCTCCCTGAGGACCGTGCATAGTATGCTCCTTACCACATAGTGGGTTATTATAATACGATTGATTGAATATATTATCAGCAATTGCCAAAAACATATAGTTCTACACCCGTTAAGATAGTCAATCACATCGACTTTAACAAGGGTCTCTTTCAGGTTTTCCGTGTTTTTCCCCCCGCCGTCGACCCGCAGGAAGCACTGCGGTCATACGGTTACCCAGCTGCATGTTTCATGCGCTCCCATACGCTAAAAGTACCCATACCGATTGTATCTATGCTATAATCGGTATCTACCATTGGTGAGAAAGAAAAGTACAGGCTAAGAGGTCTCTTATGAAAGGCGAACGTTTGATGCAGCTCGAACTGCTGTTGTTATCACATCCCGAGGGCATGAGAAGGGCGGAGATCGCCCGTCGCCTCGGGGTACACAGATCCACTATCGGTCGATATATTGATGAACTGAAGAAGCATACCGACGTATATGAGGACAAATACCTGATCAAGATAGTAGCTCGTGAAGAGATCGATATCATGAAGCTCAGTGTCTATGAGAGCCTTGCGTTGAACCTCTCTGCAGAGATGCTGGCAAAATATGAACCGATGCAGACCCCTCACCTCGCCTCCGGGCTGCGAAAGATCGCCGGGAACATGCGGACCTATGCCCCGCATGTCAGCAATAACATCGATGAGGTGGCTGAACAGATCGAGACGACCACACAGAGACCTCATCCAAGCTTTACCAAGACCCTGGAAGTGATCATCGACTCCTGGGTATCGGGAAAGATGCTTCGGATCAAACATATCGATCCCAAGAACTCCCTGCTCGAGACCGAATTCGCCCCCTACTTCATCGGATACCGCGAGAGTTCGAGCGGCAGGCGACCCATCAGCGTCACCGGAAGGCTGCGCCATACCTCGGAGATCGAGACCATCGACATCCTGAACATCAAAGAGGCAGAGATCCTGGATGAGACCTACACGATCCCGGACAACCTCAGACCGTTTCGCAAGCCGGTCACCGGGGAACGCTACAGCGGTATCGATATGATCCCGTTGAAGATGGTCCTCAAGGAACGCTCTGCACTGAACTCCTTCTCATCCATCTTCTATGATCGCCTCGAGACCTATAAAGATGACGAGGGCAGACTGATCTGTGAGATGAATGCCGAGAATTCCATCGAGCTGATCCTGCGCATAGCACAATGCCGCACCTCGGTGGAGATCCTGGAACCGGAAGGATTTCGTAAACGATTCATTGCGTATCTACAAGAAATACTCACTATATACACGGATTGATTTGCTTTTTTAATTCTATAATAGTATCATTAGTGGTATAACAACAAACTCTTAAGCTCCAGGAGGATCAATGTGAAGAGTATCAAAGGCACTGAAACCGAACAGAATCTGCTAAAATCTTTTGCCGGTGAATCACAGGCAAGGAATCGCTATACCTACTTTGCCAGTAAGGCTAAGAAGGAGGGGTTCATCCTCATCTCCCAGATCTTTGCTGAGACAGCCGATCAGGAGAAAGAGCATGCAGAAAGATTTTTCAATTTTCTGGAAGGTGGAGTCGTCGAAATAACAGCTTCATACCCTGCCGGCATCATCGGTACGACCGAACAGAATCTGGAAGAGGCAGCCGGTGGAGAGCATGAGGAATGGACAGAATTGTATCCTCATTTTGCAGATGTTGCAGAGAAGGAAGGCTTCCCTATCATCGCAGCAGTCTATCGAGCTGTATGTGTTGCTGAGAAGCGACATGAAGAACGCTATCTCAATCTCTTGAAGAAAGTACGAAACAACACATCGTTCAAACAGGGACAGCCTGTCGTATGGCGCTGCCTGAATTGCGGATACATCTACGAAGGGGCAGAAGCTCCCAGAAAATGCCCTGCATGCGACCACCCGCAGTCCTACTTCGAAGTCTTTCATGAAGTAGTCTGAACCTTGTTGCTGCACAAGCAGTGATGAGAGCATACAAAAAAAGTATAAGGAGACCTATATGGCAGAAGCAGTAAAAGAAGGAATCTATTCCTGTTCTATTTGTGGCAACATAGTTGAGATGGTACGAGCCGGCGGCGGAGAGTTGGTATGCTGCGGCAAACCCATGGATCTGCTTGAAGAGAAATCAGCAGACTCATCGACAGAGAAGCATGTACCGGTCATCGAAGCAGTCGATGGCGGTTTCAAGGTAACGGTTGGATCGACACTGCATCCAATGACTCAGGAACACTATATTCAGTGGATCGAACTGCTTGCAGGCGACAGATCTTACCGAGCGTACCTCAAACCCGGAGATGCCCCTGAAGCCTATTTCTGCGTTGATGCAGACCTGAAAGATGTATCTGCTCGAGAATTCTGCAACCTCCACGGACTGTGGAAAGGATAACCCATGAAAATAACAAAAAAGATGTCAGATGCTTTGAATGATCAGTTTGCAAAGGAGATGTTCTCAGCATACCTGTATGCTGCCATGTCTGCAGACTGCACCTTCAAAGGGAGAAAAGGAAGTGCACGATGGTTCTTCCTGCAATCAAAAGAAGAGCTCGATCATGCACGGAAGATCTATGAGTTCTTGCTCGATCGTGGAGCAAAACCTGTCTATGCACAGTTGGATAAACCCCAGGAGAGCTGGGACTCGCTGAGAAAGGCTTTCGAGGCTTCTCTTGCACATGAACAGTTTATCTCTGATTCGATCCTCAATCTTGTGAAGACAGCCAAAGAGCTGGACGATACCCCGACTGAGATCTTCCTTCAGTGGTTCGTCACTGAACAGATCGAAGAAGAAGCCGCAGTAGAAGATGTGCTCACACGACTTGAACAGGTCGGTGAAGATAACCGTGGTCTGTACATGCTTGATCGAGAACTTGGTGCTCGAGAATAACTAACGCTAGAAGAGGAGAATTGTATGCAGAAGTACGTTTGTGATCTATGCGGGTATATCTATGACCCGGAAGACGGCGATCCTGATAATGGAGTCGCTGCCGGAACCGCTTTCGAAGATGTTCCAGAAGATTGGGTATGTCCCCTGTGCGGCGCTGCGAAAGATGACTTTTCACCTGTAGAAGACTGATAGACGATCACGACTAAGGAGAAGGCCTGAGAGATCAGGCCTTCTTTTCGTCCGTCACCCAAGGAGAGACAGATGGAGTACCCGAACGAGACCTTGAAGGTATTGATGGAACGAAGATCCCTCAGGGCATACCGGGATGAACCGATCACCACTGCAGACAGGCAGGCGATCACCGATGCAGTCCTGCGAGCACCCACAGCCGGGAACATGATGCTCTACTCTGTGATCGACATCACCGATCAGACGAAGAAAGAGATGCTGGCCGAACTGTGTGATCACCAGCCAATGATCGCCAGAGCTCCGATGGTATGGCTGTTCCTTGCTGATTACCAGAAATGGGATGATTATTTTCAGAGCTCAGGCGCTGTGGAGCATGGAGAGTCCCTCGGCCACAGCTACCGGCCACCAGGAACGGGAGACCTGTTCATCAGTCTCAGTGATGCACTGATCGCTGCACAGACTGCAGTCACAGCAGCAGAATCCCTGCATATAGGGTCCTGCTATATAGGAGACATCCTGGAGAACTACGAACAGGTCAGAGACCTCCTCGAGCTTCCCCGGTATGTCTTTCCGATCACCATGGTCTGCTTCGGCTACCCGAAGGGACCCTGGAAGGAGACGATCGGCTCTACCCCGCGACACAGGGCCGATGACATCTTTCACACAGACGGGTATGCAAGAAAGGATGCTGAACAGCTTCAGCAGATGTTCGCAGCCCATGATACATATTACAGACAGACCGGCAGAGTGCATGATGAGATCAGAGATACAGCACACGCCTTCTATATGCGAAAACATACCAGTGAGTTCATGGCTGAGATGAACCGATCAGTCTCACTGATGCTTGAGAACTGGTCCTAGAGCTTTCAGCCATCTGAATAAGAAGCCCCCGTCACACCAGGTGTCGGGGGGCTTTTCCCGTATCTGTCACGATACGGGGGAGGGATCAGACCAGGGTAGCAGAACTACATGATCTTTCCAATGTTCTTATAGAATGCCATTCTCTTCTTGGCATCGTCTTCGGCTCTCTGGAACAGCTCTTCAGCATGATCAGGATTCGTCTTGTAGAGTGCAGTGTATCGTCTCTCACCCTTGATGAATTCCTGGAAATCTGCTGTCGGCTCTTTTGCATCCCAGCTGAATCTCTTCCCCTCTTCCAGTGCGGGGTTGAATCGGTACAGAGGCCAGTAACCTGCATCCACAGCTCGTTTCTCTTCGACCTGTGAGAACTGCATATCGATACCATGGTTGATACAGGGAGCATAACAGAAGACGATCGAGGGTCCATCATAGGCGACAGCTTCCATCAGAGCCTTCTGGGTATGATTCCTGTTGGCCCCCATGGAGACAGATGCCACGTACACATGGCCGTAGCTCATGCACATGAATCCCATATTCTTCTTGCCAAGCTGCTTACCAGCATTGGCGAACTTCGCTACAGCACCGATAGGTGTTGCCTTTGAAGCCTGTCCACCGGTATTCGAATACACTTCCGTATCAAGTACCAGGATATTCACGTTCTTTCCAGAAGCGACCACATGGTCGACACCGGAGTATCCGATATCATATGCCCATCCGTCACCACCGAAGATCCAGACCTTCTTATCAGTGAAATAGTCTTTCAGCTCATTGATCTTGGAAAGGACCTCTTTCTCTTCACCTTCAGCAGCGATCAGAGCAGGTTCGATCACCTGAGCGACTTCCCGCTGTGCTACGATAGCTTCCTCTTCCACACTGTCCCAGAGCTCCATGCTCTTGTTCAGTGCTGCTGTGAGTTCAGGAGTGGTTCCCAGTTCGAGGATCCTCTTCACTTTCACGTTCAGCAGGGTCCTGTTACTCTCGACAGCGAGTCTCATACCAAAACCGTATTCAGCATTGTCTTCGAACAGTGAGTTACCCCATGCTGGTCCACGGCCATCATCTCGTTTACAGTACGGGATGGTCGGGAAGGTCCCACCATAGATGGAGGAACAACCGGTAGCATTCGCCACGATCATGTTCTCACCACAGATCTGTGTCACCAGTTTCACATAGGGTGTCTCACCACAACCTGCACAGGCTCCTGAGAACTCGAACAGAGGCTGTTTGAACTGCATGCCCTTCACCGTTGATTCTGCAATACCGTCAAGTACGTTGTTCGGCAGTGCATCGAAGAAGACCGCATTCTCGCCTTCGCCCTGTGATCGTTCGACTTCGAGCGTGGAGAAGATAAGTGCTTTATTCTTTGAAGGACAGGTCTCGACACAGACACCACAGCCCTGGCAGTCTTCAGGATAGATCTGGATCTTGAATCTCAGGTCCCGATCGTTCTTGGTTGAAGATTTGAGGGTCGTGAAGGTCTCCGGTGCCTGTTCCAGATCCTTGGGATCGATCTGCTTGGCTCGGATGGCTGCATGAGGACAAGCCTGCACACACTGGTTACACTGAATACAGTTGTCGTACACCCACTGCGGGATTCTTGGAGCGACACCACGTTTTTCCAGTTTGGCGGTCCCTGAAGGGAGTGTCCCATCATAAGACATCTGTGAGACAGGGATATCATCACCCTTGAGGTGCATGATCGGTTCGATGATGTTCTTAGCGAATGCATCAGCATCTTCTCTGATCAGTCTCACCGGAACATACGCTTCTCCGACACTTGCAGGGACCTTCACTTCTTCAAGTGCAGCTGCTGCAGCGTCTACGGCATCCCAGTTCATCTTGACGATATCTTCACCCTTCTTGATGAAGGTCTTCTTGATCGCATCCTTGATCAGTGCGATAGCTTCATCTTCAGGAAGTACTCCTGAGATCTTGAAGAACGCAGCCTGCATGACGGTATTGATCCTGTTTCTCAGCCCGACAGCCTCAGCGATCTTCAATGCATCGATATTGTAGAACTTGATCTTCCTGTCGATGATGATCTGCTGATCCTCTTTGGTCAGGTGTGTGAACACCTCATCTGTCGGGATCTCTGAGTTCAGGAGGAACACACCACCCTCTTTCAGTGGCCCGAGCATATCATATCGTCCCAGGTAGGCGGGGTTATGGCATGCTGCAAAATCGGCATGGGTGATGGTCCAGGGCATATTGACCGAACTCTTGCCGAATCGGAGGTGTGAGGTGGTGATACCACCTGATTTCTTCGAATCATATACGAAGTACGCCTGTGCGTTGAGATCGGTGTTCCCACCGATGATCTTGATCGAGTTCTTATTGGCTCCGACTGTTCCGTCAGACCCGAGACCCCAGAACATGCAGGCTTTGACATCTGCCGGTGCTACATTGATCGCCTTGGTCACGGGGATGGACTTGAAGGTCACATCATCGTTGATCCCGACAGTGAATCCGTGGAAGCCTTCGCCATCGAGGTGTTCGAACACTGCGTTCACATCTGAAGGAGTGAACTCTTTGCTCGAGAGTCCGTATCGACCGCCGATGACCTTGATATCTGCCCGTCCTGCTGATGCAAGAGCTACTACCGTATCGAGATACAGAGGTTCGCCGATAGCACCGGGTTCTTTCGTTCGGTCAAGGACCGCGATCTTCTTCACAGAAGCCGGGATCGCATCGACGAAATCCTTCACGGAGAACGGTCTGTAGAGTCGGACCTTGATCACACCGACCTTCTCACCCTTCTTGTTGAGGTATCGTACCGTCTGATCCACGGTATCACAGGAAGAACCCATGGTAATGATCAGTTTCTCAGCCTGTGGATCCCCGACATAGTCAAACAGGTGATACTGTCTGCCGGTGATCTCGGCTACTTTGTTCATATAGTCCTGAACGACTGCAGGTACTGCATCGTAGTACTTGTTGACGGTCTCCCGTCCCTGGAAGTAGACATCGGGGTTCTGAGCAGCGACTTTGATGATCGGGCTCTCAGGTCGCATGCCCCGTGCACGGAATCGTTCGATATATTCAGGTTCGATGAGTGATTTGATATCTTCGAATGAGATCTCCTCGACCTTCTGGATCTCATGGGAGGTCCTGAAGCCATCAAAGAAACTGAGGAAGGGGACCTGGGTCTTCAGGGTAGCCAGATGTGCGACAAGAGCCATATCCATGGTCTCCTGTATGGATGATGCAGCAGTCATGGCAAACCCGGTGTTTCGTGTGGACATCACATCCGAGTGATCACCGAAGATCGAGAGGGACTGTGCTGCAAGAGATCGTGCAGATACGTGGAATACGGTGGGAAGCATCTCACCGGCAATCTTATGCATATTGGGGATCATGAGAAGCAGACCCTGAGATGCGGTAAAGGTAGTGGTCAAAGCACCACCGCTCAATGCGCCGTGTACAGCACCTGCTGCGCCGGCTTCAGACTGCATCTCGACGACATCGACTGTCTTGCCGAACACATTCTCTCTCCCGACACTCGACCAGGAATCTGTATATTCGCCCATCGGAGAAGATGGTGTGATAGGATAGATCGCTGCGACTTCGCTGAACGCATATGCGACATGCGCGGCCGCGGTATTCCCATCGATGGTAACCATTTGCTTATTGCCCATAATGAAACACTCCATTGATTAATTTGTATGTGTGTGGATATAACAAGGATAGTCAGGTACAAATACTCATATGAATACCTTGATCCTGCCAAATTCCAGCACCACAAGTATAGCGAAACAAATCAGAGATTACAACCTTTCGATTTGCCAAACGGGGTATTCTCTTGTATAGTTACAGACATGAAAGCCATCGTACTCAGTATCGGTAGTATACTGTTCTCAATCACGTTGATGATCGCCATCCTGGCGTCCCCATCTCTGTTCACACTCACTGATACAGGTCGGACTCTCACCCTCTCAGGGCCCATCAACATACTCAGGGGCTTCATCCAGGAGATCGGCTCTGAGGAGTTCTTCACCGTCTACTTCGGCACGACACCCCGGAGCCTCCTGACCATCATCCCCTCCTATGCGATGACATCCCTGTCCTATCTGCTCACATCAACAGTGATCAGCATGATCTTCGGCCTGGCTCTGGGCCTGTGGTACGGGACTCATCCCCGGAAAAGAGGGCTCGGGGTGTTCACAGCCCTGAGCGCCATACCCGATTTCATCCTGATCCTCCTCCTCGAGATGGTAGCGGTCTTCAGTTATCAGCGCTTCGGGGTACGTATCGCCTACCTGAACTACTCTTCTACCGATCACATGCTCACCATCCCGCTGTTCACCATGGTGGTCATCTCCATGGCCTATGTGGCACGGACGACAGCCCGCCATACGATGGAAATCACGGCTGAGGACTATATTCAGTATGCGAAGGCAAAAGGACTGCCGAGAACCACCATCATATTCAGGCATATCCTCACCGGTGTGCTCCAGAGGTTCAAAGGCGACCTCCATAAACTGATCTCTATCATCGCCGGTACGCTCTTCATCACAGAACGGATGTTCAGCATACCGGGACTGACCCGGCTGCTCTTCGCCTACGGCTTCAACCTGGAGTATAATGCCTACTACGGATTGCGTGACTACTCGGTCAACTTTCGTATCACTCTGACATCCATCGTCCTCATCGGAGCAGCAGTATCGGTGTTGTATCTGACTTCTCGTATCCTCATCAGTATCACCCTGAGGGCCTGTACCTATGAACGATTCACCTGAGGCCAGACCACGCCGCATCATGCTGGCGATCCTGCTCTTCTGGATCGCCTTGGCTCTTCTGGGGCCGCTTCTGGCTCCCTACGACTTTGATGAATCTGAGAACCTGATCGTCACCAGGACCGAGGAAGGGAGGGTCCTGCACTACTCCCCGCACCCACCCTCGAAGCGGCACCTGCTTGGTACCGATGCCTATGGCTATGACCTGCTCACTTCGCTGCTCTATGGAGCACGCTACACCATCGGCGTCACGTTGGCGACAGCTCTGCTCAGGACCGTGCTGGGCTTCCTGATCGGATACCATCAATCTCACAGGGGAGCACTGCCGGGAAGACGGTTCTCGATCTTCATCGGTCTTCCATCCTTCATCATCATCTATGTGCTGGTATTTGGGTTCATCTTCAATCCTGATGCCTCGCCGCTGGTGATCGCTTCCATTCAGACCATCCTGTTCGTCATCTTCGGTCTCTCAGCAGCCATCGGGGTCTTTCGTGAGAAGATCACCCTGTTATCGACCTCGCCGTTCATCGAGGCGGCAGCAAGCTGTGGAGGCAGCAGATACTGGATCCTCAAAAGACACTATCTGCCGCATCTTGCAGAGGATATATCGATCCTCTTCTCACAGGAGATCATCTCCACACTGACACTGATCGGTCAGCTTGGCATCTTCTCGGTCTTTATCGGGGGGACCCAGCTGACCACTCACCCGCTGGAACTGATCTCGATCACCAGAGAGTGGGGAGGTCTTATCGGACAGGGTATGGGAAAGATAGCATCCCCCTTCTGGTGGATCACCATATTCCCTCTTTCCGCATACCTGCTGCTGTTCGCCTCAGTCTATGCAGGTACGCAGGTACTCGAGCAGCACGCGAGGAAGACGTTCGTGAAGGCTTCGAACCTGTAGCGCTATACCACCCAGCAGGCTACCGAATGACCGGGTGAGATCTCACGAAGAGGCGGGTACTGCTCACGACACCTTGGTTCAGCATAGGGGCAGCGTGGATGGAAGTGACAGCCTGTCGGGGGATGGATCGGAGAGGGGACATCTCCCATGACGATCTGCTTCTTACCTTTTCTCGCACGTGGATCGGTCACCGGGAAGGCTTCGAACAGTGCCTTCGTATAGGGATGCACATGCTGGTTCACCAGCTCATCCTTACTGGCTATCTCCACGACTCGTCCCAGATACATGACCAGGATTCGCGTAGCGATGAACTCCACTACCGCCAGATCATGAGAGATGAACATATAGGTGAACCCGTGACGGACCTGAAGATCGAGCAGCAGGTTCAGGATCTGAGCCTGTACCGACACATCCAGAGCAGAGACCGCTTCATCACAGACGATGAACTCGGGACCGAGGGCCAGTGCACGGGCAATACCGATGCGCTGTCGCTGTCCGCCGGAGAACTGATGAGGATACCGCCGCTTGAATTTGGGATTCAGTCCCACTTCATCCATCAGATGGTCTATCCTGGTGATCTGCTCAGCCGGGGTACCCGCATTATGGATACGCAGAGGCTGACCAATGATCTGAGCGACCTTCTTACGGGGGTTGAGCGATGAGTAGGGATCCTGAAAGATCATCTGGATGTTCTTGGTCATCTCTTTCATATCGACCCTGCCCATGGCAAAGAGGTCTTCTCCACGGTAGAGCACCTGACCTGAGGTCTTCTCCTGCAGTCGCAGGACCGTCTTACCCAGAGTCGATTTCCCACAGCCGGACTCACCCACGATACCAAGGATCTCTCCTTCGCAGATATCAAGGGATACACCATCTACCGCTTTCAGCAGGGCTTTATCCTCTCTGGCACCCTGGGCACGAACCTCAAAGTGCTTTGCAAGGTCTTTTACTTCTATTAACTTCGTATCACTCACTTTGCTATGATCTCCTCGACTGCCTTGTGATTATGACACCAGACAGAGTGTTCTTCAGTGATGACCGTCTCTCCCGGGAACTCTTTGCTGCAGATCGGCAGAGCGAAGGTGCATCTGTTACAGAACGGACACCCCTCACCGATCGTCAGCAGATCCGGGACTGTCCCGTCGATCGCCTCAAGCCGCCGTGCACCCTTGTACTTCTGATTGGACGGCAGAGAGTTGAGCAGACCGAGTGTATAGGGATGGCGGGGTTCTTCGAAGATGGAGAACACATCCGCCTCCTCAACCTTCCGTCCGGCATACATGACCGCCACCCGGTCTGCCATCTCGGCGACGACTCCCATATCATGGGTGATGAGCAGGATCGACATATTCACTTTTGATTTCAGGTCGTTGAGCAGATCGAGGATCTGCGCCTGTATGGTCACATCAAGGGCCGTGGTGGGCTCATCAGCGATCATCAGCCCCGGTTCAGGGGATGCGAGGGCCATGGCGATCATGGCTCGCTGTCTCATTCCCCCCGAGAGCTGGTGAGGATAGCTGTGGACACGAGTCTCTGGAGAGGGGATCTTCACCAGATCGAGCAGGTGGACCGCACGCTTGAGCCCCTCCTGCTTTGAGATCTTCTGATGCGTCATGAACACATCGGCTATCTGAGAACCGATGGTGAACACAGGGTTCAAGGCCGTCATCGGCTCCTGAAAGATCATGGAGATCTGAGTCCCCCGCAGGGCTTCTATCTCATGCATGGGCAGAGTGAGCAGATCCCTTCCCTTGAAGTTGATCGACCCGCTGACCACCTCACCCGGCGGCATGGGATTGAGTTGATTGATCGCATGGGCTGTCACTGATTTCCCGCAGCCTGACTCCCCGACCAGGGTCAGGGTCTCGCCCTCTCTGATCGTCAGGGAGAGATCACGTACAGCTTTCACTACTCCCCGCTGGATGTTGAAGGAAAAATTCAGATGCTCCATGGACAGCAGCACCTTGTTCGTATTCTTCGTCGTATCTTTCATAGTTAACTTCTCATCTTTGGATCGAGGATGTCCCGCAGTCCATCTCCAAAGAGATTGAACCCGAGCACTGCCAGCAGGATAGCGATACCCGGCAGGGTAACGATCCACCAGGCATTGGTGATGAACTCCTTGGAGCTTGCGATCATCAATCCCCACTCAGGCGTCGGAGGTTGTGCTCCGAGACCGAGAAAGGAGAGACCTGCAGAACTGAGGATCGCTTCCCCGACACCGAGCGTGGTCTGTACGATCGTGGCAGACAGACAGTTCGGGAGGATCGTCCGGAACATCAGTTCAAGGTTGGAAGCCCCCAGAGCACGCTCTGCGATGACATAATCATTCTCCTTCTCAGCAAGGACAGAGGCTCTGACAAGACGTGCATACTTGGGCACCTGTGATATCCCGATAGCGATCATCGCATTCGTCAGCGACGGTCCGAGGATCGACACGATGACGATCGTCAGCAGGATGTAGGGAAAGGCCAGCATGATATCTATGACCCTCATGACGATCTTATCGAGGATCCCGCCGTAGTACGCCGATACGACACCGATGATCAGGCCGAAGAACAGTGATATGCCGACAGAGACGATCCCTATGACCATGGAGATCCTGGCTCCGTAGATGAGACGGGAGAGCATGTCCCTGCCCAGATCATCAGTCCCCAGGATATACCCATCGGTCATGGGAGGGATCTTCCGTGCCTCGATCAGCTGATCAAGAGGATCCTGAGGAGCTACCAGCGGTGCGAAGAGCGCCAGCAGGATAAAGAAGATGATGATACCGAGCCCCGTCATGGCGCCCCGGTTCTTTTTCAGATTATACCAGGTCTCTCTCCAGGGACCGGGTTCTTGTATCTCAAGCAGTTCCAGCTGTGTATGTTCACTCAAACCGTTCCCCCTATTGCATGCGGATTCTTGGATTGATCACTGAGTAGAGGATATCTACGACCAGATTGATCAACACGAAGAATGTCGAGATGAAGATGATACCACCCTGCACTGCAGGATAGTCTCGTGCCCCGATGGCTACATAGATCCATTTACCGATACCGGGCCAGGAGAAGACCGTCTCAGTGAGGATCGCACCGGAGAGAAGCAGACCGAACTGCAGTCCGATGACCGTCACGACAGGCAACAGCGCATTTCGCAGAGCGTATCGATAGACCACTCTCCGTTCCCTGATTCCCGCAGACCGTGCTGTCTTGATGTAATCCTGCTGCAGCACTTCGAGCATGCTGCTTCGCGTGGTCCTTGCGATGATAGCCAGAGGGATCGTCCCCAGAGCGATCGTCGGAAGGATCAGATGCTGGAAGGCAGATACCAGATACTTCGGGGTGCCTTCGGTGATCCAGAGGATCATCCCGTCGATGATATAGAAGTTGGTGATCGGTTCGAAGTAATATCGTACATTCATTCGGCCGCCGGTAGGTAGCAGGTCAAGCCAAACGGAAAATATCATGATAAGTACCAGTCCAAGCCAGAACACGGGCATGGAGACCCCGACAAGGGCACCTCCCATAGTGGTGTAATCGACCCATGAGTTCCTCTTTCGTGCTGAGGTCACCCCGAGGATGATACCGACGATAGAGGCGAAGAGCATGGCCCAGATGGCAAGTTCGATGGTAGCGGGAAATCGTTCTGAGATCTCATCCTTGATCTTCTGACCTGATGTGATGGATTCACCAAGGTCCAACCGTACTACTCGTGAGAGATAGAGTCCGTACTGCTGGATCAGGGGCTTGTCGAGGCCGAGTTCCTGTCTGATCTGTTCGATCTGGGCTGCGTTGGCACGCTCCCCAAGCATGACTCGTGCAGGATCACCAGGGGCAAGGGCTATCATAAAAAAGACCAGCGTCACTACGCCGAATAGTGTCGGGATCAGAAGCCCCAGTCGTTTTAAAATGTGCTTTAGCATATGTCCACCGTATATATAATAGATAGCACAGCCACTCGTTCAAGTGGCTGTGCATACATGAAATTCGCTAGCGAATATTAATCTTGCAGCCAAACATGCTTGAACACACGTTTACCGGTAGGATAAATAACAAAATCATTGACATAGTTCTTCGCAGGGATGGTCACGACTGAGTGTGCGATGGGAACCCAGGGTGCTTCCTCATGGAAGACTTCCTGTGCCTCTCGATACAATCGGTCTCTGACATCCTGGTCAGCTGTCTGTTTTGCCTGGCTGCACAGTTCTGTGAACTCTGCGTTCTTCCACATGGCGATGTTACCTGCAGGCGGGATCGCTGCCGGTTCTGAGAGGAGGACCCAGAGGAAGTTGTCAGGGTCACCGTTATCTCCGGTCCATCCCAACATGGCTGCCTGGTGTTCACCCTGATCAGTCTTATCCAGGTAGGTACCCCACTCGTAGGACACGATCTCTGCATTGATGTTCACTTTCTTGAGCTGATCCTGCATGATCTCTGCGATCTTTCGTGCATTCGGGTTGTACGGTCTTGCCACAGGCATAGCCCACAGTTCCATATCGAACCCATCAGGATAGCCGGCTTCTGCCAGCAGAGCAGCTGCTTTCTCCGGGCTGTATTCATATGCTTCGATGTCATCATTATATGACCACATCGTAGGAGGCAGCGGGTTCTTGGCGACCTGTCCAGCTTCCCCGTAGACACCATCGATGATAGCCTGGTTGTCAATGGCATAGTTCATAGCCTGACGAACGAGTTTGTTGTCAAAGGGTTTCTTCTGGGTGTTCAGGGCAAGGTATCCCACGTTGAGTCCTGCCTGCTGGATGACCTGTACATCAGGATCAGCCTTCATGGCTGCGATATCTTCTGTCGATGGGAAATCGATCAGGTCGACTTCGCCCTTCTGCAGAGCAAGCCATCGTGAAGTCGCATCAGGGATCACTTTCAGGATCAGTCGGTCAAGATACACCGGTCCGTCCCAGTATGCATCATTTCTCTCGAAGACGATCTGTGAATCCTTTGCCCAGGAGACGAACTTGAATGCGCCGGTCCCGACAGGATTGTTCTTGAAATCATCACCGTATTTCTCTACCGCTGTTGGAGAGACGATCGATGCGAAATCCATGGCGAGGTTCGCGATGAATGGAGCTTCGACTTTCTTCAGCATGAACTTGACGGTATAGTCATCGACAGCGACCACGGAATCCACGATGTTATCCATATCCATATAGCCCCAGTATTTCCAGGGTCCCTGTGCATAGTAGGGATGATCTTCTATGAACTGTCTCTCGAAGGAGAATACCACTGCCTCAGCATTGAAGGGAGTGCCGTCATGGAAGGTCACACCCTTTCGCAGGGAGAAGGTATACTCCAGACCATCATCTGAGACTTCCCAGCTGGTAGCCAGTGCAGGTTTGACTGCAGTCTGACCCGGGACGAATTCAACAAGCGTATCGAACACTGCTGTCGAACCATAGAAGGATTCACCATCGGTCTCACGACCGGGGTCAAGTCCTACCGAGTCGCCTGAACGACCGAAGACCAGGACTCCTCCCATCTTATCATCTACGACTGGTGCAGCGGGTTCCGCTGCTGCTGTCTCTGTCTTCTCAGCTGGTGCAGCCTGTGCTGCCGGTTCTTCTGCTTTCGAACAACCAGCAAGTACCAGGGCCATTGCCAGTAGAACAGTTACGATCAGTAATCCGGTTCTTTTCATGAAACACTCCTCATTTTTTTCTACAATAACCTTCATTATGCTACATTATGTATAAACATACAAGAACAATACGGAATATTGCATAATCGGAGCGAGTTCGTGTTGCTATCAGACCTGTTTCACTCTGTGATACTATAGCTCAAGCACCTCGATGAGTACCTCTGGATCTATTCGGTAGGCAGAGCCCTTCCCCTCGTAGAACCCATGGTCACGTACGAAGTGGATATGCATGTCCGTGAAGGTGACCTCTCTTCCGATACGGAGATTTCGGACGGTCGTATTCACTTTCTGATACATCCCAGGCCCACCGAACGGTGAGGGAAGCACCCCCCGTACTGAATCGACCCGCACATCGAAGCTGCTGTCGATGTGTATGAACTCACCAAGCCCATCAAGCCCCTTCTGGCGAAAGTACTCCATACGATCAGCTATCTGTGCATGGGTAAGACCAAGACGACGGACCGTCCCGTCATCTTCTACGAGAATATCTATCAGATTCCTGGTATCGGTCCCCAGGAAACCATCGAGCGTGATCACCCCCGGCTTCATCTGCTCCTGGATCTTCGTGAACTGTGGAGATTGTTTCATGACTCTCCCTCCTTAGGCGAATTTATCATAGTAGATGCGATCTTCGGGAACCCCGAGGCCGGTAAGGACTTTCACACAGGCGTCGATCATCCCGGGGCTGCCGCACAGATAGGCCTCTGCCTCTGAGGCATCCTGCGCCTGCTGTGCCACGATATCGGTGATCAGTCCCACTGCACCGTCCCAGTTATCCTCTTCAGCCGGTTCGCTCAACGCAGGAATGAAGGTGAACCCGGGGAGTCGCTTCTCAAGCTCACGCATCTCTTCCACAAGAAACAGATCACGTTTCGAACGTGCACCGAAGAAATACTGCGCCTTCCTGGTGCTGCCCTTCTCTGCCATATCCAGCAGGATGGATTTGAGCGGGGCCATCCCTGACCCACCTGCGATACAGATGAGAGGTCTCTCGGTATCCCGAAGATAGAACTCTCCATAGGGCCCGTTGAGCAGCACCTCATCGCCCTCCTTCAGGTATTTATGCACATAGGTGGTACAGATACCATTGGGGACCAGCCTGATCTCCAGCTCCACATGGCCGGTATCACTCGGGACAGAGGCCATGGAGTAGGCACGGTAGACCGGTTCTTCGGTGAGTTCATACTCAGGGACCTGGAACTGGATGAACTGTCCCGCTGTCATCTCGATGACCGGGGGGTCGATCAGGGCCAGACGCACCTCTTTTATATCATGGGTGAGATCTCGGAGCCTCTCGATCCTGGCGGTGAACTGCTTCACATTGAACAGCTCCTCAGGGATCTCGATGGAGACATCACTCTTCACCTTGAACTGACACGAAAGACGAATATGCTCTGCTTTCTCTGCATCCGAGATCCAGGGAAGTTCAGTCGGAAGATACTGACCGCCTCCGGCTGTCACTTTCACCTTGCACAGACCACAGGAACCCCGCCCGCCGCAGGCAGAGGGGATGAAGATCCCCTCCCCGTTCAGCGCTTTGAGCAGCGGTTGCCCGCCTTTGACTGTCAGTTTCTTATCATCGTTCACGGTGATCATCACATCCCCGTAGTTACCGATGGTCGCATCGGCAATGACCATCAGCAGAGCCAGAAAGAGTGAGATCGCTGAGACGATCGCTACACTCATCAATAACGTCATGAACATCTTTGCCTCCTAGGAAATGGTGATCATACCGGAAAAGCCCATGAACGCCAGAGCCATGATCCCTGCAATGATCAGGGTGATTCCGGCGCCTTCGAGTCCTGCAGGGACCTTCGCCTTGACCAGTTTCTGTCTGATCCCGGCCATGGCAAGGATCGCCAGGAACCAGCCGAGCCCGCTTCCCAGTCCAAAGAAGAACGAGGTCAGCAGGGAGTAGTCACGAATGACCATGAAGAGGCTGACTCCGAGGATGGCGCAGTTGACGGTGATCAATGGCAGGAAGATACCCAGAGCAGCATAGAGCCCTTCGCTCGTCCGTTCTATGATCATCTCGACCAGCTGCACGAACGCGGCGATGATGATGATGAAGACGATATAGCGGAGATAGAACAGACCGAACGGTATGAGGATATAGGTATAGGCCAGCCAGTTCAGGACGGTCGTCGAAGCCATGACGAAGGTCACGGCGATCCCCAGTCCGACTGAGGTCTTCAGCTCTCTGGAGACAGAGAGGAAGGAACACATGCCCAGATAGTTGGTCAACAGGATGTTGTTGGTGAAGATAGCGGCAAAGAACACCGCTATGGGGTAGTATGCGCTATTCATTCGACGCCTCCTTCTTCTCGGTCATAAAGGTCTCTTTCACGATCCATATGAAGATCGCAAGCATGAAGAACGCCCCGGGGGGCATGATCATGATCGACCAGTTCACCCACCAGTCACCAAGGATCTGAACACCCCAGAGGGTCCCGGTCCCCAGCAGTTCCCTGAAGAACGCGATGATCAGAAGGACATAGGAGTATCCGATCCCAGAGGCAAGACCATCGATCAGCGAGAGCCCGGGTGTGTTGTTCAGCGCGAAAGCCTCTGCACGACCCATGATGATACAGTTGGTGATGATCAATCCGACATAGGGGCCGAGCTGCTTCCACACATCAGGGATATAGGCTTTGAGCACGATATCGACGATGATGACAAACGTCGCTATGACCATCGTCTCAACGATCATACGTATACGCGAAGGGATGAACTTCCTGATCAGAGAGAGGGTGAAACTCGAGAACATCGTCGTGAACAGGACCCCGAGGGTCATCACCACGGTGTTTTCCAGTTTGTTCGTCACAGCAAGGGTCGAACAGATACCGAGGATCTGTACGAAGACAGGGTTCTCTTTTCCCAGCGGGGTCAGAAAGGTCTTCTTCATTCGTTTTGAGATCATACTACTGCCCCCTTACGATAGCCGGTCCGAGCGTGACCGCTTCATTTATGATATCTCTCATGGCAAGAGAGGTCCTTGTCGCTCCGGTGATCGCATCGATCTCATCGGGGGCATCTGCCATGCCCTCATCAACGAGCACGAACGGTCCCCGTTTGCCGACGAACTGCATCCGGTACCACTCCTCTTCGATCCTTGCCCCGAGTCCGGGGGTCTCGTTCTGACTGAAGATACCAATACCCGTCAGCTCATCGAGAGATTCAGTGAACCCCACCAGCAGTGATATCGCACCCCACAACCCTGCCCCTTCGATGGGAACCACATAGGTAAACGACCCGTCCGGCTGTGCTACCCGATAGTAGAGCTGCCCGTCGGAGACCTCTGTCACCGATGCCTCATACAGGGCGGTGACCTCACGAAAATCATCCGGATACGGTATGTTGGCCGCCTGCAGGATGGTCTTTCTCAGGAACAGCCCCTCGTTCGCCTCGACTCGCTCCTTTGTGGACAGGAACAGCCCGGTCACGATGGAGATACATACCACGGTGACCATCAGCATGAACACCAGAGGATAGATACGCAGTGCATAGAATCCATCTTTTTTCATCGACTCCCCCCTGCTGCTTTCGCTTCTGCTGCTTTCACCTTCTTCTTTCGTTTCTGCTCTTTCACCAGATAGTCGATAAGAGGAGCGAACATGTTGGCAAGCAGGATCGCGAAGGTGACCCCCTCAGGCCAGTTGGCGAAGACCCGGATCAATACGGTGAGCAGCCCGAAGAGGATACCGTAGATCCATCTGCCGGTATCGGTACTCTGGGATGCTGATACCGGGTCAGTGATCATGAAGAACGCGGCAAAGAGGAAACTCCCGCTGAGTATGCCGTACAGGGGGTCTGTAGCCTGCGGGACCCCTGCGATCCACAGCAGCGACTGCAGGAGGACGAAGCCTGCTACCGAGGCAACCGTGAAGCGCCAGTTCGCAGCTCTCTTATAGATGATATAGGCCCCGCCGAGAAGGATCAGTATCACCGAAGTCTCACCGAAACTTCCCGGGACTGCTCCCAGGAGGATATCGACAAGCCTGGCACTCTGCGTGACCAGAGGGGTCGCATTGGAGACAGCATCTGCACGCGTGATCCAGGATGCGAACCCTCCGGGGAACCAGCCGTTCACGAACAGCGCCGGGTTGATGAACTGTGCCGTCATGGGGACACCGAAACTCACATAGATGAAGGCACGTCCGGTGATCGCGGGATTGAAGACATTCTTGCCGAACCCGCCGAACACCATCTTACCGAAGACGATACCGAAGGCGATACCGACCGCTGCCATCCAGAGCGGCATCGCCGGAGGGAGAGAGAGTGCGAACAGCATGCATGAGACGAACAGAGACTCGGTGATCTTCAGTCCATACCGTCTTGACATGAGATATTCACTGACCACCCCGGTCGCCGTGACGACTGCAAGTACTGCGATAAAACGCCATCCAAAAAAATAGACAGCTGCTAATCCAAGCGGTGCAAGCCCCTTCAGGACTGTCCGCATTGCCTGTTGCTTCTGTATCTTCACCATGCCCCCCTGTGCTGTATTAGCTGCAAGTAGCTCTTAAGCCTTATATATAGTAGCATACCATATGATAGTGCGGAAAAAAATCTCTTCTATCATGGCACATCGATCTTGATGACCGAAACCTCTCTTCTCTGAAGGACCAGCGACAGAAGCAGGAACCCGACCCCTGCACCTGTGGCTGCAGAGCCTGTGAGCAGCCAGACACTCGACACATCAGAGACTTCCAGGAGCATCCCGGTGATCCACGGGCACATGATGGCGCCGGAACCTTCGACCAGACTGATGATGCTGCTGAAGCGCGCACGGTGGGTCACCGGAGTATGATTGGCTACGAACACGTGAGAGTTCGTCACCATCAGGATCTCTCCGATGGTCCAGAAGAAGACCGCGATCATGAACAGAGGCATCCTGACGATGAACGCATTCATCCCGAAGCCGACCGCGAACAGACCTGCCGATAGCGCCATGTTCGTCAGGGGGCGGTTCCCTACTGTCAGCCTGGTCACCAGAGCGGTGAACAGCAGTACGATCACGGCATTGAAGGTCATGACATTCCCGAAGAACTTCGCACCGTTGCCGGGGAACAGACGCTCAAGCTGCAGCGGGAAGGTAAAACCATGCTGCGAGTAGACAAAACTGATCAGAAAGGCGATACAGACATAGAAGACCAGTACCGGTCTGCGAAAGAACGCCGCCAGAGCACTGCCGATCTCTGCCTGCTCACCTGCGGGCAGCACGGTCGCTGCATCGGGAGCACTCTGCTCCCCCGGTCTGAGTTCCTCTATGAAGAACATCACAGCTGCTGCGGCGATGACCGTAGTGACCGCATCCCCCCAGAAGAGCCAGCTCATATGGGAGGTATAGAGGAACCCTGCGATCACAGGTCCGATGGCCACCCCGATATTAGTACCCAGATACAACAGCGAGAAGGCTTTTTTCCGGTCCAGACCGCTTGAGAGGTCTATAACAAGAGCATCTGTCACCGGTCTGGTCGCTCCTCTGAAGATCGAGGAGATGCTGATGAGCCAGGGGGTGATCATCGAATGGGTAGAGAACCCGCACAGCAGGTAGAACAGAGCGATCATCAGCTGACTGAAGACCAGCACCCGTTTCCTGTTGTATCGGTCAGCGGCATACCCGCCGATGATCATGCCAAGAGCATTCACCGCACCGGTCAGCATCAGGAACCTGCCTGCGGCTGATTCGCTGAACCCCATTCGCTGGGTTAGGAAGAGGACCAGAAAGAGCTGAACGAAATCTCCGATCCTGTTCACGACCCTTGCCGCGAACAGGATATAGATACTCCTGTTCAGCCCTTTATACGTCGAGAAGACGCTGCACTGTTTCATATTCACCTTGAGGGGTCACTCAAGAAGACCCCATTCTCTATCCAGCTGTGCCGATCAGCACTCACTGTACCCGCAGGAAAAACACTTCTTACACCCTTCGATGTTCATGAACGCAGCATTCCCGCAGACAGGGCAGATATCAGCCTGAGCAGCCCGGGGTTTCTCGCTCTCGGTGAAGGAGAGACTGAACTGCTTCCTGGCGATCTCATCCTCTTCATCAGGAAGGGGCGGATAGATGTGAGAGCCCTCGGAAGACCCGATATGTTCCTCGATCGCGATAGCGATCGCATCAGGAAGACTCATGATCCGGTTCTTACCGAACCCTGTCTGACGTCCGGAACCGATCGATCGCAACTGGGCGATCACCGCTTCCGCACGCTGCTTGGGTGTCAGGGGAGAGGCCATCCTCAGGACCAGACTGATCAGTCTGCCGATCCCTTCTGCATCTGCAGCCACATCCGAACCGACTTTCGCCACATTCACGAAGACTTCGAACGGATCCTCGAAATGGTCCCCATCGGAGTTGATCGTGATATAGGCCGTCCCGATCGGGGTCGATTTCCGATAGGTGGTCCCTCTGAGGATCGTCGGGCGTACCCGGGTCCTGATCTCCGGCACAGGTGCAAGCTCCTCTGCCGGTTCCTCATCCTTGATGTTCAAAACCTGTGTATCACGGGAGCCGTCACGATAGATCGTCCCGCCCTTACAGCCAAGATCATACATCATCTCATAGAGCTTTCGGGTCTCCTCGATGGTATAGTCATGGGGAGCGTTGCAGGTCTTCGAGATACTCGAGTCGACCCATCGCTGGATGGCAGCCTGGACACGGACGTGAGCCTCCGGAGAGAGGTCCATAGCTGTGACGAAGTAGTCCGGCAGACTCTCACCGGGATGCTCTGTCACCCACTCATCATAGACGTCGACCCGTTCGGTGTGGGATCCCATGCGACCCACTCGCTCCCATTCCCAGAAGAAGTAGGGTTCGATCCCTGTACTCGTACCGACCATCGTCCCGGTCGTACCTGTCGGAGCCTGGGTAAGCAGCGTGACATTCCTGATCCCCTTCTCCCTGATCTCATCACGGAGTTCCTGAGGCATGGAGAGCATGAACTCACTCTCCAGGAACTTATCAGCATCGAAGAGGGGAAAACTGCCCTTCTCCCGGGCGATCTCCGCACTTGCTCTGTAGGCTTCCACACAGATGAACCGGTAGAGCCTGTCGATGAAGCTGATCGACTCGTCCCCGCCGTAGGCGATCTTCAGTCTGATGAGCATCTCTGCAAGCCCCATGGTCCCCAGCCCTATCCGGCGTTCGGACTCCTGCTGAGCCTTGTTCTCTTCGAAGAAGTACGGTGTATCATCGATGACATTATCGAGGAACCGTACCGAGTACTGCACAGCAGTCGCAAGGTCTTCCCACAGCACCTGGCCATCTTGCACGAACTGTGCAAGATTGATCGATCCCAGATTACAGACACCCCAGGGCGGGAGCCCCTGCTCACCGCACGGGTTGGTGCTGGCGATGGTGTTATAGTAGTGAGAGTTGCTCAGTTTGTTATAGCGGTCGATGAAGAAGATCCCGGGTTCTGCCGATGCCCAGGCACTGTCGATGATCTCGTTCCAGATCTCCCGGGCCTTGAGCGTCTTATAGCTGAGCACTGCCCTGCCGGCAGCCTTCCAGGCATCAAGGTTCCCATCCCACTGTGTATCATAATCAGGGTCCGAGGTGTCGGGAAACACACAGGTCCAATCTGCATCGGCTTTGACAGCCTGCATGAAGTCATCGGTGATCCCGACGCTGATATTGGCATTCTCGATCTTTCCCATCTCCCGTTTACTCTTGATGAAGTCCAGGATATCGGGGTGCCAGACATTGAGGATGAGCATCAGGGCTCCCCTTCTGCTCCCGCCCTGCTCGATCAGGCCGGTGACGAAACTGAAGAGACCTCCCCAGGAGACAGACCCGCTCGATCGCCCGTTCACCCCTTTCACATAGGCGTGTCTCGGCCGCAGGGAGGAGAGGTTCATCCCCACCCCGCCCCCGCGAGACATGATCTCTGTCATCTGGGTCAGCGTCTGCATGATCCCGCCGCGGCTGTCCTTCGGTGAAGGTACCACATAGCAGTTATAATAGGTCAGTTTCTGATCGGTACCGGCTCCTGTGAGGATCCTCCCCCCGGGGACGAATCTCCAGTCTTCCAGCAGCCAGTCGAACTTCTCGTTCCAGAGGCTCTGCACCTTCTTGTCCTCGACTTTTGACAATGCCGCAGCGGTCCTCTTGAGCATCTTGTCCGGAGTCGTCTCAAGAGGTTTGTCGATATGTTCTGAGCTGACGATCAGATCGGTCTCATCCTCGAGTCTGACTGCTACCATATGGTTATCCAGAAGGGCTTCGACCGTACCGATCTCCCGCTGTCCTGTCTGGGTGTTACTCACTGCGATCACCAGGTCTCCGACTGAAAGGGTATCCTTCTTCCCATCCTTGAGCGCATACCGGTCCAGGAATATCTTCCTGCCCAGTGGTTTTAATCCATTACTACCCTTTCCCATGAAGAGCCTCCAAAAAATATTCAATTTCTGCTTCAGCCATGCTGAAGCAAGGCTACAGCTTACTGCATTTACCCCGATAATGAAAGAGTCCACCACACCACATTTAGTGATTATGTGTGGTTGCATCATGCATAAGCACTATATACAGCGAAGGCTAGATAGACGTCTCCAGAACATCTTCTTACGCTGGAAGCAATAAAAAGGGTCCCATCTAGATGGGACCCACGAAACCAGTATAGATAAGAAGTACTAATAGCCAAGCTGCAGCATGGTATCAGCCACCTTCTTGAATCCCGCGATGTTCGCCCCTCTCACATAGTCGACATAGCCGTCAGGCATCGTCCCTTCTGTGATGCAGGAGGCATGGATGTTCTGCATGATCTCATGCAGTCTTCCGTCGACTTCTTCTTTTGACCAGCGGAGCTTCATGGAGTTCTGTGACATCTCCAGTCCCGATACCGCTACCCCGCCGGCGTTCGCAGCCTTCCCGGGAGCGAAGAGGATCTTCTGTGCCTGGAACTTCTGCACCGCTTCGGTGGTACATCCCATGTTCGAGGTCTCGACGACATAGGAGACACCGTTACTGATGAGCAGTTCGGCATCCTGCAGGTCGAGCTCGTTCTGGATGGCGCAGGGGAATGCCATATCGACCGGTACTTCCCAGGGTTTTCGTCCCTTCACGAACTTGGCCCCGAATCGTTTGGCATAGGGTTCGACCACGTCGTTGTTCGAAGCCCGCAGCTCCAGCATGTAGTCCCATTTCTCCTGGGTATCGATCCCTTCAGGATCATGGATGTAGCCATCAGGACCACTGATCGTCACCACTTTGGCTCCGAGTTCGGAAGCTTTCATCACAGCACCCCAGGCGACATTCCCAAACCCTGAGACGGAGATGGTCTTCCCCTTCATGGTATCCTGCTGAGCTTCTACCATCTCATGGGCGAAGTACATGGCACCGAACCCGGTCGCTTCAGGTCTGATCAGTGAACCGCCCCAGTTCTGGCCCTTCCCGGTCAGTACTCCGGTATTCTCGATCATCATACGTTTGTACTGACCATAGAGATACCCGATCTCCCGGGCGCCTACCCCGATATCACCGGCAGGGACATCGGTACTCGGTCCGATATATCTATAGAGCTCGGTCATGAACGACCGACAGAATCTCATGATCTCATTGTCCGACTTCCCTTTCGTGTTGAAGTCAGACCCGCCTTTGGCACCGCCCATGGGCAGGGTGGTAAGACTGTTCTTGAAGGTCTGCTCGAAGCCGAGAAACTTGAGTGTCCCGAGGGTCACACTCGGGTGGAACCTGAGTCCTCCTTTGTAGGGACCGATCGCATTGTTGAACTGTATGCGATACCCTCTGTTCACCTGCACGTCCCCGTTATCATCCTCCCATTCGACTTTGAAGGTGATGACCCTGTCAGGTTCGGTGATCCTCTCGAGGATCTTCGCATTCAGATACGCAGGGTTCTCATTGACTACATCGATGATCGATTCAACCACCTCTTTGGCTGCCTGTATGAACTCCGGCTGTGCAGGGTTCTTCTGTTCCAATTCTGCCATAAACGAATCGTAATGATACATGATGACCTCCATCAGTATGGGCGAAGTTGTGTTCCAAAAAAAGAGCTGTCAGCTCTTTTCGAAAAATCATACACCATAGTAACCCCGCAAATATCAATTGTCAATTGCAAGATTTATCTTTTACGCAATTTACGATATAGAATTTTATATATTCAGTATTGCAGACAAAGTTTATTGCTTATTATTTATATATATCAATATTATTATAATGTTTTTTGTTTTTCAGTGATTTTTTTTATGATTTTTGATGTTTTCATACATATGCATAATCTACCACCAAACACACATCAGCATAGCGAAAGCAGCTGAAACATGATACAGTACTAGTATGTATCAACAACCAATAATCCCTGAGACCATCTTTCAGGATCTGATGTCTAAACGAGTACGGAACATCCTTCTGATCTGCAGCAGATACGACAGGTTCATGCTGGAGGAAGATGGCAGGATCGAAGAACTGCTCTTTCAGGACTATGTATCGCTGGGTCTTCGCTATCCACCGAAGATCACTCATGCCCCATCAGCACAGACAGCGCTTTCTCTACTGAAGACCCATGAGTTCGAGCTGGTGATCACCATGATCAATATCGGAGAGCTGCACGTGGCAGATCTTGCCCAGACGATCAAGAAGACCTACCCCGACAAACCCATCATCATCCTCTCACCACAGGCGACCCACAAGAAGCTTCTGGAACTCAAGACAGAGAGTCATGATGTGGTTGATTACATCTTCACCTGGCAGGGGAATCCCAATATCCTGCTGGCAATGGTCAAGCTGGTAGAGGACAGGATGAACGCCAGACTGGACACCCGGTCTGCCGGTGTCCAGGTCATCATCCTCGTCGAGGATTCGGTACGCTACTACTCGACCTATCTGCCGATGATCTACACCAGTCTGATCCAGCAAGCCCGCTATATCATGTCAGAGGGGCTGAACGACTGGTCAAGGACCCAGAGGATGCGCGGCAGGCCGAAGATCCTGCTGGCGAAGACCTACAACGAAGCGGTAGCCCTCTATGACACGTTCAGGGACTGCACCCTGGGGATCATATCCGATATCTCCTACAAGAAGGACGGGGAACAGGATAAGGAGGCAGGTCTCAAGCTATGTGAGTACATACGCACCGATAACAGTGAACTGCCGATCCTGCTGCAGTCATCCAGACTGGAGTATCAGATCGAAGCTGAACGCTACAGAGCGCACTTCATCTACAAGCACTCAGAGACCCTCCTTGCCGATATCAGGACCTACATCAGAAAGAACTACGGGTTCGGTGACTTCATATTCAGAGATCCTGAGACGTTGCGACAGATCGCCAAGGCCGAGAGCCTGCGGGATCTGCAGCATACCCTCTCGGCCGTACCGCTGGAGTCGTTCCAGTTCCATGTGCACAACAATGATTTCTCCAAGTGGCTGAAGGCCAGGGCACTGTTCAATCTGGCCAAACTGATCAGACCGAAGGTCCTCGAGGACTACTCGTGCCCTGAAGAGCTCCGAAACGATATCATCCAGACGATCAAGGCCTATCGTCAGCAGCGGGGTCGGAACACCATCGCGATCTTCAACAAGGATCGCTTCGATGAACTCTCGTTCTTCACCCGTATCGGCTCTGGGTCCCTCGGGGGGAAGGGCCGTGGTCTGGCGTTCATCAGCATGCAGGTGAAGGAGAGTCAGCTCGCGGAGAAGTACCCGGAGATGTATCTGTCGATACCGAGGACCATCGTACTCACCACCGAGCTGTTCGACCTGTTCATGGAACAGAACAACCTCAACAATGAGGTCACCAAGGACTACACGGACAAGGAGATCCTCAGACTCTTCCTGGATGCTGACTTCCCCGAGACCCTGCGTGAGAACCTCAAAGCGATCATCAAGGTCCTGAAGGCCCCGATAGCGGTCAGATCCTCCAGTCTCCTCGAGGATTCGCACTACCAGCCGTTCGCGGGGATCTATGAGACCTGCATGATCCCCAACTCACATCCGGACTTCGACCGCAAGCTGAAGGATCTGTGCAATGCGATCAAGTGCGTGTATGCTTCTACCTACTACAGACGCAGCAAGGACTATCTGCGGGCGACCAACCATATGGTCGAAGAGGAGAAGATGGCGGTGATCATCCAGCAGGTCACCGGCACCACCTTCGGGCAGTACTGCTATCCGAACGTCTCCGGTGTCGCCCGATCTCTCAACTACTACCCGCTGGGCAAGGAGTCCCCGGAGGACGGGATCGCCTATCTTGCCTTCGGGTTCGGCAAGACCGTCGTCGACAACGGGATCTCCCTGAGATTCTCACCAAAACACCCGAAACGGGCCATGCAGCTCAATGCCGGCCAGTCTCCGACCTCCAAGATGCAGACGCAGTTCTATGCCCTCGATATGGAGCATTCCTTCAAGCCTGAGGCTTCCGATTCTGAGAACCTCGTACAGCTCGATGTCGCCGATATCACCGATCCTGCCCCGCTGAAGTACATCGCCTCCACCTATGATGTCAAGAACCATGTCATATCCGATTCACCTTCGGCTCAGGGGAAGAAGATCATCACCTTCGCAGCCCTGCTGAAGTACAACATCCTGCCTGTGGCAAAGATCATCAGAGAGTTGCTGCAGCTCGGTGAACACATCATGAACGTACCGATCGAGATCGAGTTCGCCTGTAACTTCAACAAGCCCTCGAACAAGAAACCCGAGTTCAGCATCCTGCAGATCCGCCCCATCGTAGAAGGTGCCGAGTCAGCGGATGTCAGCATCGATCAGGCGCATCTCGAGGACGCCCTGATCTATTCAAAACGGGCTATGGGTAACGGGACCTTCAACGATCTGTATGATATCGTCTACATCAAGCCGGAACATTTCGATCCGGCGAAGACTCTGGAGATGGCCCAGATCATCGCAGAGATCAATGAGAAGTTCATAGAGGAGGACAAGGGCTACATCCTGCTGGTAGCCGGCCGGCTGGGTTCGAGTGACCCGTGGCTGGGTATCCCGACCACCTGGTCGCAGATCTCACAGGCAAAGGTGATCATCGAGACAGGATTGCCGGGTTTTGAAGTCGAACCGAGTCAGGGGACCCACTTCTTTCAGAACCTCACCTCCCTGCATAATGCCTATATGACGATCAACCCCATACGGAATGACGGGTCCTGTGACTTTGCCGCCCTTGACCGCATGGAAGCGGTCATCGAATCGGACCATATCCGTTATGTGCATGCAGAAGTGCCGTATACGGTCAAGGTAGATGGCAAGAGTGGCCAGGGGTTCATCGCAGCAGGGACATCAGAGGTGGACGAAGCAGTCCCATAGGGGATCGAGCGGCGGTCGGGCAACGATGATCATCGGCTCTTTTTTGGTCGGATGCTCGAACTCTACTTTGCGGGCGTGGAGATAGATCCCCCCGCCTTTGTTCGATCGCTTCGCACCATACTTGAGATCTCCCTTGATCGTACACCCTATGGCAGCAAGCTGTGCCCGTATCTGGTGATGTCTGCCGGTGTGCAGGATGATCTCCAGCATGTAGTAATGCGTGGTCGCTCCGGCCACACGATAGCTCAGATGGGCGAACTGTGAATCCTTCTTCTCCTGATCGGAGGCGAAGGATTTATTCTTCTTTCGGTTCCGGACCAGATAGTGCTTGAGCTCCCCCTGCTCATCAGGAGGCATCTTGTCAACGATCGCCCAGTAGGTCTTCGTGATCTTCTTGTCTCTGAACATGTTCCCCAGCCGGGTGAGTGCCTTATCGGTCTTGGCGAACAGTACGATACCGCTCGTGGGTCGGTCGAGCCGATGGGGGACTCCCAGAAAGATGTTCCCAGGCTTGTGATAGGTCTTGCGCAGATACTCTTTGACCAGCTCACTGAGCGGGGTATCGCCGGTCTCATCTGCCTGCACGATCTCCGAGGGAAGCTTGTTCACTACGATAAGATGATTATCCTCATAGAGGATCCTGTCCCTGACTGTGTTCTCCATTACATATCTCCCATATTCAACTGCAGCTGCTTCTCTGATTCAGATTCCTCTTGATCCCCTTCATGCTCCTGAGGATGTGTGTGCACAGCCCTTCTGATACGCATGGAGAGTATCGGCTTCGTGGTGAGCCTCACTCCGTTGGCTTTGACGCCCTTTACCAGGAATCCGGAGAACGGGAAGCTCTCTTCGTAGACCTTCATCCGCTTGCTCGGCTTGTACTGTACGAAGATCTCGGCATCTTCCCTGGTCGAGAGCTTGAGGATCTTGGCATCTTCGGGGACCAGTTCGTACGACCTGTTCATGATGAACTGGGTGATCTGGCATCGCTTCACATAGAGCAGTTTGGTCGATCTCTCCTGATAGAGGATCGTGAACACCGTCTGCTCAAGCAGCGTCTTATCAGCAAGACAGCAGAACCTCATGCCCTTACCGGCAAAATATTTGTCTATGGTATCAGTGACCAGATAGCTTCCAGACTTCTTGATGATGAGCAGCCGGTCATACAGTGAAGCCTTGCACTGCGAAGTCCCGTCTTTCACCCCATAGCCCACATACCCGGTCTTCGGATCATAACTGACTGTCAGATCCCTGTTGGCAGCCTCGCGCACATCCACTTTATCAAAGGAGATGATCTTGGTCTTCCTCTTTGCCAGTGGGCCCGAAGTATGCCTCATCGATTCGATCGTATCAAGAGCATATTCGACGATATACTCAAGATGATAGGCTATCTCCTTGAGTCGCAGATTGATCTCATCGACCTCGTGTTTTGCCTTGTTGATATCATACAGAGAGATCCTTCTGATGGGGATCTTCAGCAGTCGTTCGACATCATCAGGGGTCACCTCGCGCATCAACTCGTCTCTGTAGGGGATGAACCCGTCCAGGACAGCCTGCATCACCTGTTCCTGAGTGACCCTCTTCTCTATGCTCTTATAGATACGCTGCTCGATGAAGATCCGCTCCAGCGTCCTGGCATGCAGCCGATCGAGCAGATGCCGCTTCTCATTCTCCAACTCTTTGCGCAGGATGTTCACCAGTCGTTCAGACTGATAGCCGATCACCTCCGGTACGGTCATGATCGTAGGGAGTCCCTCTTTGATGACCAGCAGATTGATGGAGATCGATTGTTCGCAGTCAGTGAAGGCATACAGCGCATCCACCACATCCTGGGTATAGGTGTTCCTCGGGAGATTGATCTCGATACTGATCTTATCGGTGGTGAAGTCGCTGATGTTCGATATCTTCACCTTCCCCTTCTTCGCAGCACTCTCGATCGAGGTGATCAGCTTCTCGGTGGAGACCCCGAAGGGGAGCTCCTCGATGATGATCTTCTTCTCATCTTCTGTATTCAGCTTCGCGCGTGCAAGGACCTTCCCGTTCCCCTCTTCATAGCCCGAGACATCCAGGAACCCGCCACCGGGAAAATCGGGAAAGATCTCGAAGGACTCTCCCCTGAGTTGACTGGACATCGCATCGAGGACCTCGTTGATATTATGTGGCAGGATCTTCGTGGACATACCTACGGCTATACCTTCAGCTCCCTGGATCAGCAGCACCGGCAGTTTGGCGGGAAAGGAGAGCGGCTCCCTGTTCCTCCCGTCATAGGAGTCCTGGTACTCGGTCAGTTCAGGATTATAGAGGACCTTCTTCGCATAGGGCAGCAGACGACACTCTATGTATCGTGCAGCTGAAGCCATATCGCCAGTCAGGATATTACCGAAATTCCCCTGCTTGTCGATGAACAGCTCGGTGTTCGCCAGATTCACCAGGGCTTCGTAGATCGAAGAGTCCCCATGGGGGTGGTACTTCATGCAGTGACCGACCACATTCGCCACTTTATGGAACTTACCGTCATCCATCTCGAAGAGCGAATGCATGATTCGCCGCTGAACGGGTTTGAGACCGTCTGAGATGTCAGGTATCGCGCGTTCTTTGATGACGTATGATGCATATTCCAAGAAATTCTTCTTGAACAGTTTCTGTGCGTGTGCCATTAGATCAGATTCTCCATGATGAACTCTCTCCTCTGCGGGGTGTTCTTTCCCATATAGAACTCCAGGGTCTCTTTGATATCGTGAATCGATTTGATACTGACCGGTATCAGCCGGATATCTTCTCCGATGAACTGTCCGAACTCTTTGGGCGAGATCTCCCCGAGTCCCTTGAATCGAGTCACTTCAGGAGCGGAGAGCTCCTTCAGGGCGCTGTCTCGTTCTACCTCATTATAACAGTAGATAGTCCTCTTCTTGTTCCTGACACGGAACAGGGGAGTCTCGAGAATATAGATACGGCCCAGCAGGACCAGTTCCTCAAAATAGCTGAGAAAATAGGTGAGCAGCAGATTCCTGATGTGAAATCCATCGAAGTCCGCATCGGTGGCTATGACGATCTTGCCGTAGCGCAGGGTCTCCAGGGAGTTCTCTATCCCCAGTGCCTTCATCAGGTTGTAGAGTTCTTCGTTCTTATAGATCTCAGTCCTCTTCTTCCCCTGTACATTGAGCACCTTCCCCCGAAGACTGAAGATCGCCTGGGTATAGACATCCCGGGTCGATACCATGGAACCGGAGGCCGACTGCCCCTCAGTCAGGAAGATCATCGTATTCTCGCCGTACTTCGCATGAGAGAGGTGGAACTTACAGTCTTTCAGATTCGGGATCTTGATCGAGACCCGCTTGGCGGCCTCTCTGGCACCCTTCTTCACTGCGTTGAGCTCTTTGCGCAGCTTCTCATTGTTCATGATCTTGTCATTGAGCTGCCCGGCAGCTTCCTGATTCTTCAGAAGGAAGTCCACGATGGCACTCTTCACCTCCTGAACGATCCAGCCCTTGATCTCCGTGTTCCCGAGTTTGTTCTTGGTCTGACTCTCGAAGATGGGATTCATCAGTTTCACCGAGACGGCCCCGACGACCCCCTCTCTGATATCGACTCCCGAATAGCTCTTCTTATAGAACTCGTTGACACCTTTGAGGATGCCTTCACGGAAGGCACTCAGATGGGTGCCTCCGTTACTGGTATACTGACCGTTCACATAGGAGAAGTAATTCTCCCCGTAGTTGGTCGTATGGGTGAGGGAGAACTCAAGATGTTCACCCTTGTAGTAGATGATGTCATACATCGTCTGAGAGCCCACCTCTGCCTGCAGCAGATCGAGCAGCCCCCGTTTTGACTTGTAGAGCTTGCCGTTGAACTCAAGGACCAGTCCTGCGTTGAGATAGGCATAGTTCTGTACCCGTTCGATGATGAAATCCTGATCGAACTCATACTCCCCGAAGATCTTCACATCGGGAGTGAACTCCATGAAGGTCCCATCGGGTTGTGAGGTCTTCCCGGTCTTCTGCGATACCAGGGTCCCCCGTTCGA